>NZ_JBHJTK010000005.1:0-137615 GCF_042267665.1 Streptomyces sp. NPDC056224 | reverse complement strand
CGCCCCCCGCGCCCGGGGGCGCCGGGCCGCCCCCCCGCCCCGGGGGGGCCCCCCCCGGGGGGCCGCCGCGGCGTCGCGGCCGGGGGGGGGGGGGGGGTTTTTTTTTACACTTAAAACACCCCCCCGGCCGTTCCCGCATCAGGCCTGCGCGGCCCACCACTCCTTGAGTGCGGCGACGGCCGCCTCGTGCCCCATCGGCCCGTTCTCCAGCCGCAGCTCCAGCAGGAAGGCGTACGCCTTCCCGATCACCGGGCCGGGGCCGACATCGAGCACCTGCATGATCTCGTTGCCGTCCAGGTCGGGCCGGATCGCGTCCAGCTCCTCCTGTTCCTGCAGCTGCGCGATGCGCTCCTCCAGCCCGTCGTACGTACGGGAGAGGGCGTTGGCCTTGCGCTTGTTACGCGTGGTGCAGTCGGACCGGGTGAGCTTGTGCAGGCGCTCCAGGAGCGGACCGGCGTCGCGGACGTAGCGCCGCACCGCGGAATCGGTCCACTCGCCGTCGCCGTAGCCGTGGAAGCGCAGGTGCAGCTCCACCAGCCGGGACACGTCCTTGATCATGTCGTTGGAGTACTTCAGAGCGGTCAGACGCTTCTTGGTCATCTTCGCGCCCACCACCTCGTGGTGGTGGAAGGAAACCCTGCCGTCGCTCTCGAAGCGGCGGGTGCGGGGCTTGCCGATGTCGTGCAGCAGCGCCGCGAGCCGCAGCACCAGGTCCGGCCCGTCCTCCTCCAGCGCGATCGCCTGCTCCAGCACGATCAGCGAGTGGTCGTAGACGTCCTTGTGGCGGTGGTGCTCGTCACTCTCCAGCCGCAGCGCGGGCAGCTCGGGCAGGATCCGGTCGGCCAGCCCGGTGTCCACGAGCAGGCCCAGGCCCTTGCGCGGGTTCGCGGAGAGGATCAGCTTGTTCAGCTCGCCCTGCACCCGCTCCGCCGAGACGATCTCGATCCGGTCGGACATGGCCTTCATCGCCGCGACGACCTCGGGGGCGACCTCGAAGTCCAGCTGCGCGGCGAACCGCGCCGCCCGGAGCATGCGCAGCGGATCGTCGGAGAACGAGTCCTCCGGGGTCCCCGGGGTGCGCAGCACGCCGGCGGCCAGGTCCTCCAGACCGCCGTGCGGGTCGATGAACCGCTGCTCCGGCAGGGCCAGCGCCATGGCGTTGACCGTGAAGTCGCGCCGGACCAGGTCCTCCTCGATCGAGTCACCGTAGGAGACCTCGGGCTTGCGCGAGGTGCGGTCGTAGGCCTCCGAGCGGTAGGTGGTCACCTCGATCTGGAAGTTCCGGTCGACGTCTCCCACCCGGGCGTGCTTCTGCGCACCGACGGTGCCGAAGGCGATACCGACGTCCCACAGCGAGTCGGCCCACGGACGGACGATCTTCAAAACGTCCTCGGGGCGGGCATCGGTGGTGAAGTCCAGGTCATTGCCGAGACGCCCGAGCAGCGCGTCGCGGACGGACCCGCCGACCAGGGCGAGGCGGAAGCCCGCCTCCTGGAAACGGCGGCCGAGCTCGTCGGCGACAGGAGCGACCCGCAGCAGTTCACTCACCGCGCGGCGCTGCACCTGATTCAGGGCACTGAGGTTGTCTTCATTGGCGTTCGGCACAACAGAAAAGGGTACGTGCCCCGCTCGGCGCGGGCTTCCGCGTTTTTCGGCGGCCCGGTACCCGGTCCCACCCGGGGTGCGCTGATCATGTGGAGCAAGGTGCGGCACTCGCGCACAGCGGGCCTCGTTACCATTCGTGGACGCACGAACGACGAGCACTGACACTTCGAGGGACGGGCTAGCGCGTGGCCGAGGCGGCAGACATCCTGGGGGCGTCACCCACCCCTGTCCGGCGCCGGTGGCTGCGGCGCGCGGTGGTCCTGCTCGCCGGGACGCCCGTGATGGCCGCTCTCGTCTACTCCCCCGCCCCGAGGGCCCAGGCCGCGCAGGCGGCCTCCGTCGACATCCAGCTGACCTCGATGACCCCCGCCGCCCCGGTCAAGAGCGACACCCTGACCATCTCCGGCACCGTGGTCAACAACAGTTCCGAGACGATCAACGACGCCCACGTGGGTCTGCGGGTCGGGCCCCTCCTCGCGGACCGGTCCTCGATAGACGAGGCAGCGGAGCGCACCGGCTTCCGGGCCGGCACGGACCCCGGGGAGATCGACCCGGCCTACGCCGTGAAGATCGACTCGCTGCCCTCGAAGGTCGGCCGCCAGTTCAGCCTCACGGTCCCGGTGAACAAGCTGGACCTGGACAAGGACGGCGTCTACCAGCTCGGCGTCTCGCTGTCCGGCGTGACCGAGAGCCGCCCGTCCGAGCAGGTCCTCGGCATCAAGCGGACGTTCCTGCCCTGGCAGCCGGAGGCCGCCGCCAAGCGCTCCCAGCTCACGTACGTGTGGCCGCTGGTCTCCACCACCCACGTGACCGCGGAGACCGGCTCGGACGAGACCCAGACCCCCGTGTTCCTCGACGATTCCCTCGCGGAGGAGCTGAGGCCGGGCGGCCGACTGGAACGGATGGTCGCGCTCGGCAAGGAACTGCCCATCACCTGGGTCATCGACCCCGACCTGCTGTACACGGTCGACGCGATGACCAAGGGCTACCGCGTCCGCGTCCCGGGCGGCAAGCCCGTCCAGGGCAAGAACAAGGCCGTCGCGGAGCAGTGGCTGAGCTCCCTGGAGGCCGCCGTCCAGGGCAAGAAGGTCGTCGCCCTGCCCTTCGCCGACCCCGACCTCGCCTCCCTCGCCCACCACGGCAAGGACGTCTCGGGCACCCTGGGCCAGCTGCGGCCCGCCACCGACAAGGCGAAGCAGGCCGTCGAGACGGTTCTGCACGTCCCCGCGTCCACCGACTTCTCCTGGCCCGTGGACGGCGCGATCGACCCTTCGATCGTCAATGTCGCCACCTCGGCCGGCGCCCACAACATCCTCACCCGCAGTGACAGCCTCTCGGAGAGCGGAGCCCTCGGGTACACCCCCTCGGCCGCCCGCCCCATCGGCGCGGGCGCCACCGCCGTCGTCGCGGACGCGGAACTCTCCACCGCCTTCGAGGGCGACATGCTGAGCGCCGGGAACTCCACCCTCGCCGTGCAGCGGTTCCTCGCCCACAGCCTCGCCCTGAACCTGCAGCACACCGACGAGCAGCGCAGCTTCGTCGTCGCTCCGCAGCGGATGCCCACCGCCAGCCAGGTGGGCACGATGGCCGACGCCGTCCGCGCCCTCCAGCCCGGCCGCTGGACCCAGCCCGGGGACCTCGAGTCAGCAGCCGCCGCCAAGCCGGACCCCGCGGCCGCCACCCAGGTGCCGGGCGCCGGTCAGTACCCCGAGGCCCTGCGCAAGCAGGAGCTGCCCGTGACGGCCTTCGAGAAGATCCGCACCACCCAGAACACCCTCGATCACTTCAAAGTGATCCTCGCCGCACCCGACCGCGTCGAGATCCCCTTCGGCAACACCACCAACCGGGAGATGTCCACCTCCTGGCGCGGCCACCCCGTCGAGGCCGCCCGCTACCGGGACCAGGTGCAGGACTACCTGATCGGTCTCACCGAGAAGGTCAAGGTCATCCCCAAGTCCGACGCCACCCTGTCCGGACACAGCGCCACCATCCCCGTGAGCATCCAGAACAGCCTCGTCCAGGACGTCCACGACCTCGTCCTGCGCGTGAAGTCCGCCAACCCCACCCGCCTGATGTTCGGCGACAAGGGCGAGGCGGAACAGCAGGTCACCGTCCAGGGCGACCACACCCAGACGGTCAAGTTCCCCGCCAACGCCACCGCGAGCGGCCCCGTCGAGGTCACCGCGCAGCTCTTCACCAAGGACGGCGTCCCCTACGGCAAGGAACGCAAGTTCACCGTCGACGCCACCGAGATCACCCCCACCGTCATGCTCGTCATCGCCGGCGGTGTGCTCCTGCTCGTCCTTGCAGGCATCAAGATGTACGCCAGCCGCAAGCGCGTCGCGGCCCGCGCGGCCGCCGAGGAGAGCACGCAGCCGAGTGACGAGACCCCGGACACCGGACCGCAAAGCACCGAGGGGTCCGGCACGAGTGAGACAGTGGACCGTTGAGCGATGCCGTGGCCGGTCGGCCTGGGGACGATGAGGTGGGGTTTCGATGAACGCGCCGTACGACGGTGACCGCGCGCAGGGCACTGGTGGGCCCGCGCCCTCCCAGGGCACTGCCCCGAGCACCCCGGTGCCCGGGCAGGTTCCCGCGCCCGCGCCCGCGCCGGACCACGACCCGTACGTCCAGGACGCCTACGACCACGACCCCTACCGGGCGCAGGACCTGTCCGCCCAGGACCCCGTCGCGGAGGTCCTCTACGACCGGGCCGCACACCCGCCGCCGCCGCCCGGCACCTACCAGGAGCCCGGCCCGCTCTACGCGGCTCCGAACGCGCCCTCCTACTCCCCCGACCCGCGCGTCTGGGCCCAGACCCCGCCGCCCGAGCCGGACGGGCCCTCCCGCCACCTGCCGTACGGCGACCGCGCCACGACCACCGAGTTCGTCGGCGTGGACTCCCTCGTCACCCAGGCGGCGGACGAGCCGTCCGAAACCGATGCCTTCGCGCACCTCTACCGGGACCAGGAGGCGGCACCCCGCACGCCCGCCGAGGACGCCCCCGTCGCCGCCCCGGCGCCGAGCAAGCCCGCCGGACGTGCGTCCAGCCTCCTGAAGTCCAGCGCGCTCATGGCCGCCGGCACGATCGTCTCCCGCATCACCGGATTCCTGCGCACCCTGGTCATCGCCGGCGCCATCGGCGTCGGCACGTTCAACGACACGTACCAGATCGCCAACACCCTGCCCACGATGATCTACGTGCTGGTCGGCGGCGGCGCCCTCAACGCCGTCTTCATCCCGCAGCTGGTCCGGGCCATGAAGAACGACAGCGACGGGGGAGAGGCGTACGCCAACCGGCTGCTGACCCTCGTCGTGGTCCTGCTGGCCGCCATCACGACCGTCTGCGTCCTCGCGGCACCGGTGTTCATCACGATGATGTCGCCGAAGATCGCCTCCGACCCCCAGCAGATGGACGTCGCGGTCGCCTTCGCCCGCTACTGCCTGCCCACCATGTTCTTCATGGGCGTCCACGTGGTCCTCGGCCAGATCCTCAACGCCCGCGGCCGCTTCGGCGCGATGATGTGGACCCCGGTCCTGAACAACATCGTCGTCATCGCCACCTTCGGCGCCTTCATCTGGGCCTTCGGCGGCTTCACCACCTCCGGCGTCAACGCCACCACCGTCACCGCCGACGGCGTCCGCCTGCTGGGCCTGGGCACCCTGCTGGGCCTCACCGTCCAGGCCCTGGCGATGCTGCCCTACCTGCGGGACGCGGGCTTCACGCCGCGCCTGCGCTTCGACTGGAAGGGCCACGGACTCGGGAAGGCCGCCCGCCTGGCCAAGTGGACGTTCTTCTTCGTCCTCGCCAACCAGATCGGGCTCGTCGTCGTCACCCAGCTCGCCACCTGGGCCGGATCCGTCGCCGAGAAGCAGGGCCACCCCGGTACCGGCATCACCGCCTACAACTACGCACTGCTGCTGTGGCAGATGCCGCAGGCCATCATCACCGTCTCCGTCATGACGGCCGTCCTGCCGCGCATCTCCCGCTCCGCCCACGACGGAGACGCCGCCGCCGTCCGCGACGACATCTCCTACGGGCTGCGCACCTCGGCCGTCGCGATCGTGCCCTGCGCCTTCGCGTTCCTCGCCCTCGGCGTCCCGATGGCCACCCTGCTCTACGCGGGCTCCGGCGCGGGCGCCCAGAACATCGGGTACGTCCTGATGGCCTTCGGCCTCGGCCTGATCCCGTACTCCGTCCAGTACGTGGTCCTGCGCGGCTTCTACGCCTACGAGGACACGCGTACGCCCTTCTACAACACCGTCATCGTCGCCGCCGTCAACGCGGCGGTCTCGGCGGCCTCCTTCTTCGTCCTCCCCGCCCGGTGGGCCGTCGTCGGCATGGCCGCCGCCTACGGCCTCGGCTACACCGTCGGTGTCGGCGTCGCCTGGCGCCGCCTGAAGACCCGCCTCGGCGGCGACCTCGACGGCGCCCACGTGATGCGCACCTACGCCCGCCTCACCGGCGCCTGCGTCCCGGCCGCCGCCGTGGGCGGCGCCGCCGCCTACGCGGTCACCCAGTGGCTGGGCAGCGGAGTCACCGGCTCCGCCGCCGCCCTCGCGGCCGGCGGTGTCGCCCTGGCGGCCGTGTTCCTCATCGCCGCCAAGCGGATGCGGATCGAAGAGCTCAACGCGATGGTCGGAATGGTCCGCGGACGTTTGGGGCGCTGATGCGCACAACCGTCGCCCCCCTTCGTGTGTCGTGCATAGCGTCGGACTGTGGGCACAATTGGCATGGCTTCGCAGACTGGCCGACAGCGTGCAACGGATGGGGAGGCGGGAACGACGGTGGCGGAACGTAGCACGGCCGCCGTCGACGTGGCCGACAACAGTGGCGACAAGCCGCTGGCCGCAGAAGCGGACAAGGCCACGGCCGACGGGGTGGACATCCAGACCGGACGAGCCGCGGACGGACCCATGCCCGAAGAGGACGGCGAACGCACGACCGCGGCCCCCGCGGCCGCACCCGAACTCCACAGCGGCCACAAGCTCGCCAGACGCTACCGGCTCGAAGAGTGCGTCACCCGTGTGGACGGATTCAGCAGCTGGCGCGCGATGGACGAGAAGCTGCGCCGGGCCGTGGGCGTGCACCTGCTCCCCGCCGACCACCCGCGGGCCCGTTCCGTCCTGGCCGCCGCACGCTCCTCCGCCCTGCTCGGCGACCCCCGGTTCGTCCAGGTACTCGACGCCGTGGAGGAGAACGACCTCGTCTACGTCGTCCACGAGTGGCTGCCCGACGCCACCGAGCTCACCGCCCTCCTCGCCGCGGGCCCCCTGGAACCCCACGAGGCCTACCAGCTCGTCAGCCAGGTCTCCCAGGCCATGTCCGCGGCACACCGCGAAGGCCTGGCCCACCTGCGCCTGACGCCCGGCGCGATACTGCGCACCTCCACGGGCCAGTACCGCGTCCGCGGCCTCGCCGTGAACGCCGCCCTGCGCGGGATCACCAGCGAGACCCCCCAGCGTGCCGACACCGAGGCCATCGGCGCCCTCCTGTACGCCGCCCTCACCCAGCGCTGGCCCTACGAGACCGACGCCTACGGCCTCACCGGCCTGCCCAAGGGCGTCGGCCTGATCGCCCCCGACCAGGTCCGCGCCGGGGTCCACCGAGGCCTGGGCGAACTCGCCATGCGCGCCCTCGCCAACGACGGAGCCACCGCCTCCCGTCAGGAACCGGCCTGCACCACCCCCGAGGAGCTGGCCAAGGCCGTCGCCGCGATGCCCCGCATCCGGCCGCCGGAGCCCGCCTTCACCGCCCCGCTCGAATACCAGCACACCACCTACCAGCAGGGCAGCTACGGCCGCCCCACGCCCCCCGGTGTGCCCTCCGCGCAGTCCGTCCAGGTCGCGCCCCCGCCGCCCCCGCTGCAGAGCCGCACCGGCCGCGCCCTCAAGTGGGGTGTCGCCGCCCTGCTCATCGCCGCCCTCGGCCTGGGCAGCTGGCAGCTCGCCGACACCCTCCTGAACCACGGCGCCCAAAAGGGCAACAGCGGCACCAACAACAGCACCAAGACGAGCCCGGACGACCACCCGAAGGAGCCGGAGCGGATCCCTCTGTCCATCCAGAAGGCGGAGGAGTACTACCCGGACGGCAAGCCCCAGAACATCGAGGGCGCCTCCAACAGCCACGACGGCGACCCGAACTCCTTCTGGCGGACCTACGCGTACAACGACGGTCCCGACCTGGGCGCCTACAAGGAGGGCGTGGGTCTCGTCTTCGACCTCGGCTCGGAACAGGACGTGAGCGCCGCCTCGATAGCGTTCAAGTTCGGCGGCGACCACACGACGGCGACGATCTACGCGGCGCCCAACATGTCGTCGTCGACCCCGGTCAGCAGCCTGCATAAGATCGCCACCGGGACCACCTCCGACAAGCAGCTCGACCTCGTCACGCAGACGCCGGTCAAGGCGCGCTACGTGGTCCTGTGGCTCACCGCCATGCCGAAATCCGGTGCCTCCGACTACAGCGGCGCCGGCTACAAGCAGGGCATCACGAACGTCTCGTTCTCTCGAACCTCGTAGCGAAGGGGGCTGCGAGGGCAAAGCTCTCGCAGCACGGCGCCCACCAGGAGGGGAATCATGAGGCCTGCGGCTGAGGACCCCGTCTCGGCACAGGACCAGGAGCTCCTGGCGATGCACGCCGCGGGTGATCCCGACGCCTTCGGTGAGCTCGTGCGACGGCACCGCGACCGGCTGTGGGCCGTGGCCATGCGCACCCTCGGTGACCGGGAGGAAGCCGCCGACGCGGTCCAGGACGCCCTGGTCTCCGCCTACCGGGCCGCCCACACCTTCCGCGGGGACTCCGCCGTCACCACCTGGCTGCACCGCATCACCGTCAACGCCTGCCTGGACCGGGCCCGCAAGGCCGCCTCCCGCAGGACCTCCCCCCTCGACGACACGGACCGCCTGGAGCGCCTCCTGGAGCCCCATGAGTCCGCCGAGGCGCCAGCGGAGCGCCAGGACCTTCACCGCCAGCTCCTGGCCGCCCTCAGCACCCTCCCGGCCGAACAACGGGCCGTACTCGTCCTCGTCGACATGCAGGGGTACCCCGTCGCCGAAGCCGCCCGCATCCTCGACGTCCCCACCGGCACCGTGAAGAGCCGCTGCGCACGCGGCCGGGCCAAACTCCTCCCGATGCTCACTCATCTGCGCACGAATGCCGTGGATAACACCGCCACCGAGCGGGGAAGGAACCGGACGCCGGGCACAGCCGTCCCACCAGCGGCAGAAGCCAGGCACCCAGACCCAGACGCAGTGAAGGGCGGAGGTGGACGACCGTGACCCCCCCGGCAAGCACGACCGGCACGACCGGCGCATTTCGGCACCCGGACGTCTCGGAGATCTCCGACCTGACCGAAGGACTGCTCTCGCCGACGCGTAGCGCCGAAGTCCGGCGCCACCTCGACGACTGCGCCCTGTGCGCCGATGTCCGGGCCTCCTTGGAGGAGATCCGCGCCGTCCTGGGCACCCTCCCCGGCCCCGCCCGGATGCCCGCTGACGTCGCCGGCCGCATCGACGCGGCACTCGCCGCCGAGGCCCTCCTCGACTCCACCAGCCCCGGTGCTTCCGACGAGGACGGCCGGCCCGTCCCCGCCGACCGTCGTCCCCGCCCGACCGGACGCGATGTTTCACGTGAAACATCGCCCTCCGGCCACCCGAACGGCCCAAGCGGCCCGGGGCGACGCCGCGCCCGCCGCAGGATCGCCGTACTCACGGGCCTGGCCGGGGCAGCCGCCTGCGCGCTCGGGATCTTCCTGTTCAGCGACCTCTCCGGACCGCCCTCCCACGACGCCGCGGCCCGCCGTGAAGCATCGAGCTCCGCCGCCCAGCCCCCCACCGACGGCGACTACACCGCCCAGGGCCTGCGCGGCCGCGTCAGGCAACTCCTCGACTCCGGGCAGAACACCAAGGCAGCTCCCCAGGGGGAGCAGAACAAGACCTACGGGATGGAGAACACCCCCGCCCCGGGGATCGCCCCCAACGACCGCCAGGCGCCCTCGGTCCCCGCCTGTGTCCAAAGCGCCACCGGCCGCCCGGAGACCCCGATCGCCTCCGAACGCGGCACCTACCAGGGCACCCCCGTCCTCCTGCTCGTCCTGCCCCACCCGGCCGACGCCTCCCGTGTGGACGCCTATCTCGTCGACTCCGGCTGCGAGAGCACCACCCCGGCCACCCCGGGAAAGCTCCTGCTGACGGACACGTATCTCCGATAGCCGACACGTGGGGTCCGCACCGGAACAGACCGGGAATGCAGGCGCCGTAGGATCCGTTGGGTGGGGTGAGAGTCCGCACCGGCCCCCGGTAGGCAGCACGCAGTCCGCAGAGACGAGGAAGAAACCCGTGAGCGACGTTCGAAACGTGATCATCATCGGCTCCGGGCCGGCCGGTTACACCGCCGCCCTGTACACCGCACGCGCTTCGCTCAAGCCCCTGGTATTCGAAGGTGCCGTCACGGCCGGTGGCGCCCTGATGAACACCACCGAGGTGGAGAACTTCCCGGGGTTCCAGGACGGCATCATGGGCCCGGATCTCATGGACAACATGCGTGGCCAGGCCGAGCGCTTCGGCGCCGAGCTGGTCCCGGACGACATCGTGTCCGTGGACCTCACCGGTGAGATCAAGACCGTCACCGACACCGCCGGTACCGTCCACCGCGCCAAGGCCGTCATCGTCACCACCGGCTCCCAGCACCGCAAGCTCGGCCTGCCCAACGAGGACGCCCTCTCCGGCCGCGGCGTGTCCTGGTGCGCCACCTGCGACGGGTTCTTCTTCAAGGACCACGACATCGCCGTCGTCGGCGGAGGCGACACCGCGATCGAGGAAGCCACCTTCCTCTCCCGGTTCGCCAAGTCCGTCACGATCGTCCACCGCCGCGACAGCCTCCGCGCCTCGAAGGCGATGCAGGACCGCGCGTTCGCCGACCCGAAGATCAAGTTCGCCTGGGACAGCGAGGTCGCCGAGATCCACGGAGAGCAGAAGCTCTCGGGTCTCACCCTGCGCAACACCAAGACCGGCGAGACCTCCGCGCTGCCCGTCACCGGCCTCTTCATCGCCGTCGGCCACGACCCGCGCACCGAGCTGTTCAAGGACCAGCTGGAGCTCGACGACGAGGGCTACCTCAAGGTCGACGCCCCCTCCACCCGGACCAACGTGACCGGCGTCTTCGGCGCCGGCGACGTCGTGGACCACACCTACCGTCAGGCAATCACCGCCGCGGGCACCGGTTGCTCCGCGGCCCTGGACGCCGAGCGCTACCTCGCCGCCCTCGCGGACGCCGAGAAGGCGCACGCGGCCGTCTGACCCTCGCACCAGCCCCACCCCACACCCCGCAGGAATGAAGAAGGAGGCCGCTGTGGCCGGCACCCTCAAGAACGTGACCGACGCTGACTTCGACGCCGAGGTCCTCAAGAGCGACAAGCCCGTACTGGTGGACTTCTGGGCCGCCTGGTGCGGACCGTGCCGCCAGATCGCGCCGTCCCTCGAGGCCATCGCCGCCGAGTACGGCGACCAGATCGAGATCGTCAAGCTCAACATCGACGAGAACCCGGCCACGGCCGCCAAGTACGGCGTCATGTCCATCCCGACGCTGAACGTCTACCAGGGCGGCGAGGTCGCCAAGACCATCGTCGGTGCCAAGCCGAAGGCCGCCATCCTGCGCGACCTCTCGGACTTCGTCGAGGTGAAGACCGCCTGACGTCCAGGGGCCCCACCCAGCGGTAGCCAGGGGGGGTTCACGTGAAACGGGCCGTCCCCATGCGGGGGGCGGCCCGTTTCACGTTCCTCGGTTCACAGGGGACGCAGCGCCGGCTCCTTGCGCGCGCCCCCCAGCAGCCGGTCCAGCGCCAGCTCCACGTCTTCCTTCCACGACAGCGTCGACCGCAGCTCCAGTCTCAACCGCGGATGCAGCGGGTGGGGACGCACCGTCTTGAAGCCCACCGACAGAAGATGGTCCGCCGGCAGAAGGCAAGCGGGCCCCTCCCAACGCGCGTCCCCGAACGCCTCAATGGCACGGAACCCCCGACGCAGCAGGTCCTTCGCCACCGTCTGGACCATCACCCGCCCCAGGCCCTGCCCCTGATACCCCGGCATGATCCACGCCGTGATCAGCTGCACGGCATCCGGCGAGACCGGACTCGTCGGAAACGCCGTGGCCCGCGGTACATACGCAGGCGGCGCGTACAGCACGAACCCGACCGGGACCTCGTCCACGTAGACCACACGGCCGCACGATCCCCACTCCAGGAGGACGGCGGAGATCCAGGCCTCTTTCTCCAGCGCCGACGTACCCGCCTTCACGGCGGCCTCACCGCTGACCGGATCCAGCTCCCAGAACACACAGGACCGGCAACGACGGGGCAGGTCTTGGAGGTTGTCCAGCGTGAGCGGTACCAGCCGACGACCCATGAAGGCATCGTATCCACTGGCCCCCGCCCTTTCGACAGCAGCAACACGGCGAAGGGGCGGACCGCGACGGTGGGAACCGGCACGATCCGCCCCTCGGCGGCTCCGGCCTCACTCCCCGGACAGCCCCTGCTCCAGAACGCGGCCCTCACCCGGCGCCAGCGTCCCCAGGATCCGCTCCAGATCCTCCATCGACGCGAACTCGACGGTGATCTTGCCCTTCTTCTGGCCCAGATCCACCTTCACCCGCGTTTCGAAGCGGTCCGACAGCCGCGTCGCCAGCTCACTGAGCGCCGGAGCCACCCGGGTACCCGCGCGCGGACCCTTCGGCTTCACCGCACCCGCGGGATCCGAATCCATCAGCTTGACGATCTCCTCGACCGCACGCACCGACAGCCCCTCGGCCACGATCCGGTGCGCCAGCCGGTCCTGCTGCTCCGTGTCCTCCACCGACAGCAGCGCCCGCGCATGCCCGGCCGACAGCACTCCGGCCGCCACCCGCCGCTGTACCGGAGCCGACAGGTTCAGCAGCCGCAGGGTATTCGTCACCTGAGGACGCGAGCGGCCGATCCGGTCCGCCAGCTGGTCATGCGTGCAGTTGAAGTCCTTCAGCAGCTGGTCGTACGCCGCGGCCTCTTCCAACGGGTTCAGCTGAGCCCGGTGCAGGTTCTCCAGCAACGCGTCCAGCAGCAGCTTGTCGTCGTCCGTCGCCCGGATGATCGCCGGAATGTTCTCCAGACCGGCCTCCCGGCAGGCCCGCCAGCGCCGCTCGCCCATGATCAGCTCGTAGCGGCCGGGCGACGACTGCCGCACCACCACCGGCTGCAGCAGACCCACCTCCTGGATGGAGGTCACCAGCTCCGCGAGCGCGTCCTCGTCGAACACCTCACGCGGCTGCCGCGGGTTCGGCGTGATCGCGTCCATCGGAAGCTCCGCGAACGTCGCTCCCGCCACCACATTGGTCTCCGGCACCGTCGGCGCCGGCTCTTCCACGGGCGCGACGAACGATGTTTCACGTGAAACATCGGCCTGCGCCAATGAAGCCAGCTTCGCCGCAGCGATCCCGCGCTCCGCGGTCAACACCGGCACCGCCGCCGGAGACGTCGCCCCGGCACCGATCACCGGCGGCGTCTTCTCCTGAGGCGCAGCGGGAATCAGCGCACCGAGCCCTCGTCCCAGACCTCTACGTCGCTCGCTCACTGGATCCCCTCCGCCGCACTCTGCGTGCTGTTCATGCCCGCGCCCAGATGGGCCTGCTGGGCGTCGTACTGCATTCCGACCCCTCGGAACGCGATCTCCCGCGCCGCCTCCAGATAGGAGAGGGAGCCACTGGACCCCGGATCGTACGTGAGCACCGTCTGCCCGTAGCTCGGCGCCTCGGAAATACGCACCGACCGCGGAATGCTCGTCCGCAGTACCTCCTTGCCGAAGTGGCTGCGCACCTCCTCCGCCACCTGCGAGGCCAGCCGGGTCCTGCCGTCGTACATCGTCAGCAGGATCGTCGACACATGAAGCGTCGGGTTCAGGTGGGCGCGCACCAGATCGACATTGCGCAGCAACTGCCCCAGGCCCTCCAGCGCGTAGTACTCGCACTGGATCGGGATCAGCACCTCCGCTCCGGCCACCATGGCGTTCACCGTCAGCAGCCCCAGCGAGGGCGGGCAGTCGATCAGGATGTAGTCGAGCGGCTGCTCGTACGCCTGGATCGCCCTCTGCAGCCTGCTCTCCCGGGCCACCAGCGACACCAGCTCGATCTCCGCACCCGCCAGGTCGATGGTGGCAGGAGCACAGAAGAGCCCTTCCACATCCACCACGGGCTGGACGACCTCCAGCAGGGGACGGCTGTCCACCAGCACGTCGTAAATCGACGGCACGTCCGCGTGGTGGTCGATACCCAGCGCCGTGGAGGCATTGCCCTGCGGGTCGAGGTCGATCACCAGGACCCTCGCCCCGTGCAGTGCCAGCGAGGCCGCCAGATTCACGGTCGTCGTGGTCTTGCCCACGCCGCCCTTCTGGTTGGCCACGACCATGACCCGGGTCTGCTCAGGCCGGGGCAGCCCCTGGCCGGCACGCCCCATCGCCTCGACGGCCAGCTGGGCGGCTCGGCCGATGGGGGTGTCGTTGTCTACAAGGGGCGCCGATGTTTCACGTGAAACATCCTCGCCCGCCGATTCAGAGCGGGGACCGGGGACCGGATCGGCCATCGGCCCCGCGAGGTTGGCGTCGGACCGCACGGTGTCACTCTCCTCGACATCAGGCTCGCGATGAACAGAGCCTGCCATGTCACCCGGGTCGCGAACCAGCGGGGCCCGTACTCCTGTGGATGAATCCACCGATGTGGACAACTCCGTCCCCCCTTCGTGCAAGCGGTGACGGGGGGACGTGGCCGCACGACCGCGGCTGATGATTCCGTGCAGCAGAGAGCGACGTTTCACGTGAAACACGATGCCGGGACGGAGTCATCAGGCCGCTACGACACTCCGAAATCCATACCTATAGGGCCCAACACGCCCCAAATCTGCCGGGAAAACCCCGACCGTCACCACATCAGCGGCGCCGACGCGTGCGGCTGGTCCGGGCTGCCTTAGCCCGCTTGGCCGCGAACCTCACCCCACCGGGGCTCTCTCCGACCTCGACCCGTACCACCGTCGACTGCGGGTCCACCACGCCCTCGCCCACATGCAGCACCGAGGTCTTCACCACACCGAGCTTGGTCAGCGCTGTCTTCGCCGACACCAGCTCCTCTTCGGCGGTATCGCCCTTGAGCGCCAGCATCTCCCCGTACGGACGCAGCAGGGGCACGCCCCAGCCGGCCAGCCGGTCGAGCGGAGCCACCGCACGGGCCGTCACCACGTGCACCGGTTGCAGCTTGCCGAGAACCTCCTCGGCCCGCCCGCGCACCACCGTGACGTGGTCCAGCCCCAGCAGCTCCACGACCTCCTGGAGGAAGGTCGTCCGCCGCAGAAGCGGCTCAAGCAGCGTGATCTTCAGATCGCGCCGTACCAGCGCCAGCGGGATACCGGGCAGACCCGCACCTGAACCCACGTCGCACACGGTGACGCCCTGCGGCACCACCTCCGACAGCACAGCGCAGTTCAGCAGATGCCGCTCCCACAACCGGGGCACCTCACGCGGCCCGATCAGGCCGCGCTTGACTCCCGCGTCAGCGAGCAGCTCCGCGTACCGCACAGCTTCCGGGAAAAACTCACCGAACACCGCGCGCGCCTCTTCAGGAGCCGGGGGAAGCTCAGCTGCCTCCGTCACGGGGACCGTCCCTTCCGTACCGCATGGTTCCGAAGAACCACGTCTTCACAATGGCGCGTCGTTCACATGCCAGGCTGACAAACTTCGGCCCCGTCTGCGACACAGACGGGGCCGAACACTCGCTCTACCGCTCAGGCCGGGAGCACAACGACGAACCGCTGCGGCTCCTCGCCCTCGGACTCGCTCTTCAGACCCGCGGCCGCCACGGCGTCGTGGACGACCTTCCGCTCGAACGGGGTCATCGGGGCCAGCTTCAGCGGCTCGCCGGACGCCTTCACGTCCGCCGCCGCCTGAGCGCCCAGCGCCGCCAGCTCCTCACGCTTCTTCGCGCGGAACCCGGCGATGTCCAGCATCAGCCGGCTGCGGTCCCCGGTCTCCCGGTGCACGGCGAGGCGGGTCAGCTCCTGCAGAGCCTCCAGGACCTCACCGTCGCGGCCGACGAGCTTCTGCAGGTCGCGGCCGGCGGAGTCACTGACGATCGACACCGCGGCCCGGTCGGCCTCGACGTCCATGTCGATGTCGCCGTCGAGGTCGGCGATGTCCAGCAGACCCTCAAGGTAGTCGGCCGCGATCTCACCCTCCTGCTCGAGGCGGGTGAGGGTGTCGCCACTCTCAGCGGCGGCGGTGGTGGTGCCTTCCGTCACGGGAGGGACTCCTTACTTACTTCTTGGAGGGCTTGCTGGGGGGCGTCTGGCGCTTCGACTTCGACTGCCGCTTGGGCTGCTGCCGCTTCGTGGCGACACCGCCGCTCGCCGCGTCCGCGTCGGCCGTTGCTTCAGAACTCTTGATCACCGAGCCGTCCGCCTGAGCGGCCATGCCCTGCTTGGTCAGCGTGGTGATGAACTTGCGCTCGTTGTCGTTGCGGTCCGGGCCCTTGGCCACGATCGCCGCGACGATCTTCTTCTTGCCCCGGCCCTTGACCTCACCGTGGGAGCTGACGTGCTTCAGCAGGCGCGTCAGGTACTGGTCCTGGGCCTTGCTGCCCGGCGTCGGGTTCTGGTTGATCACGTACATCTGCTGACCCATGGTCCACACGTTCGTGGTCAGCCAGTAGACGAGGACACCGACGGGGAAATTGATGCCCATCACCGCGAAGATCACGGGGAAGATGTACATCAGCATCTTCTGCTGCTGCATGAACGGCGTCTTGACCGACAGGTCGACGTTCTTCTGCATCAGCTGGCGCTGGGTGTAGAACTGCGACAGCGACATCAGGACGATCATGATGGCGGTGACGACGCGCACATCGGTGATCGAGGCACCCAGAGAGGCGGCCTTCTCGGCGCTGTCCGTGAACTTCGCGGCCAGCGGGGCCCCGAAGATGTGAGCCTGCCGCGCACTCTCCAGCAGCGACTGGTTGATGACGCCGATGGTCTTCCCGTTGGCGATGGCCGCCAGCACGCTGTAGAGCGCGAAGAAGAACGGGGACTGCGCCAGAATCGGAAGGCACGAGGAGAGCGGGTTGGTACCCGTCTCCTTGTACAGCTTCATCATCTCTTCGGACTGGCGCTGCTTGTCGTTCTTGTAGCGCTCCTGGATCGCCTTCATCTTCGGCTGGAGCGCCTGCATGCCACGCGTCGCCTTGATCTGCTTCACGAAGAGCGGGATCAGGCAGATGCGGATCAAGACCACCAGGGACACGATCGACAGGCCCCAGGCCCATCCGCTGTCCGGGCCGAAGATCGCGCCGTACAGCGAGTGGAACTGGACGATGATCCACGAGACGGGCGTGGTGATAAAGCTGAACAGATTGGCAATCGTGTCCACTAATCAGGCTCCTTGAGCATTGCGAGATCTACGCAACGCACTGCGCAGCTGCTCGTGCCAACGCGGGCGTTTACGGGGTGGGACGTGGTCCACGCCACCGGGGGACCACGGATTGCACCGCAGGATCCGCCAGGCGGTCAGGACCGTCCCCTTGACCGCACCATGCCGGTCGATGGCCGTGTACCCGTAGTGCGAGCACGACGGGTAATAGCGACACACCGGCCCGAGCAGCGGACTGATCGTCCACTGGTACAGCTTGATCAAAGCGAGCAGCGGGTACTTCATCGAGCCACGCCTCCCAGGAGCCGCCCCAGAGCGGCATCCAGGTCCCGGGCCAGCTCGTCGGGGCCGGCATCACCCGCTCCGGGCAACGCACGTACCACCACCAGGCTACCGGCGGGCAGCTGAGACAGCCGCTCCCGGACCATATGGCGCAGACGGCGCTTGACCCGGTTACGCACGACGGCGTTGCCGACAGCCTTGCTGACGACGAAACCCGCACGCGCCGAGGGATCGATCTCCCCCGACTCGTGCGGGTCCGTTGCACCGCTTGTACGTAGGTGGACGACGAGGAGTGGGCGACCAGCCCGACGCCCTCGGCGTACCGCGCTCGCGAAGTCCTCGCGCCGCCTCAGCCGATTTTCGGGAGACAGCACGACGTCACGACCTGCGTGCTTGTTACGCGGAAAGGGCGGCGCGGCCCTTGCCACGACGGTTCGCGAGGATGGCGCGACCGGCACGGGTACGCATCCGCAGGCGGAAGCCGTGGGTCTTGGCGCGACGGCGGTTGTTCGGCTGGAAGGTGCGCTTGCTCACTCGGGGGCTCCAGAGAATGAATCGTTGTGGCGGGACATCGCCTGGCTGTCACCGTGCGCCCACGAGGAAACTCGCGTGTTCGCCCGAGTGGCACCGCTAAACGATCACTAACAGTGACCTTCGCCCATCGGTAGGCAGGCGGCAGCAGCCATCGACAACTCGACCTCGTTACGGTACGCGCGGCTACGCCATCCGGTCAAACCGGAGCGATGCTGCCCCACACTGTGCACAGGCTGTGGACAACGACTTGAACCGTACCCGCTGGCCTGACTACCGTTGTCTGATCCCGGATTTTTTGTCCCGACCGTCCCAAAGAACCACACATTCGTGGGACCCCTGTGAGAGAGCGTGCTCTGTGGCTGACGTACCTGCCGATCTTGCCGCAGTGTGGCCAAGGGTGCTCGAAAAGCTCCTCGGGGAGGGACAGCCGGGGATCGAGCCCAAGGACAAGCAGTGGGTCGAGCGCTGCCAGCCGCTGGCACTCGTCGCCGACACCGCACTGCTGGCCGTCCCCAACGAGTGGGGCAAGCGCGTCCTCGAAGGCCGCCTCGCCCCGCTGATCAGCGATGCCCTCAGCCGGGAGTGCGGCCGCCCCATCCGCATCGCCATCACCGTGGACGACTCCGCCGGCGAGCCCGCGCCCCCCGCCCCGCCCGTCCAGCAGCCGGGCGCGTACGAGCCGTACGGCGGCCAGCGCCCCGGCAGCGGGCCGAGCGGCCCCTCCGACGACCAGCTCCCCACCGCGCGCCCCGCCTACCCGGACTACCAGCAGCAGCGCCCCGAGCCCGGCGCCTGGCCCCGGGGCGGCCAGCAGGACGACTACGGCTGGCAGCAGCCCCGCCTCGGCGGATTCCCCGAGCGCGACCCGTACGCCTCCCCGCAGCCGGGCTACCTCCAGCAGTCCGAGCCCTCCGGCTACGACCAGGGTTCCTACGAGCAGCAGAAGTACGAGCAGTCCCCGTACGACTCCCAGCAGCACCAGCCCCATCAGTACGAACAGCAGAAGTACGAACAGCAGCAGTACGAGCAGCCCGCGCCGCGCCAGGCTCCCGGCCGGCCCTCCCCGGCCCCGTCCGGCGGTTCCTCCTCGGGCCCGCTCGAACCGACCGCCCGGCTGAACCCCAAGTACCTCTTCGACACCTTCGTCATCGGTGCCTCCAACCGCTTCGCGCACGCCGCCGCGGTGGCCGTCGCCGAGGCGCCCGCGAAGGCGTACAACCCCCTCTTCATCTATGGCGAGTCGGGTCTGGGCAAGACGCACCTGCTGCACGCCATCGGGCACTACGCCCGGAGCCTGTACCCCGGCACCCGCGTGCGGTACGTGAGCTCCGAGGAGTTCACCAACGAGTTCATCAACTCCATCCGCGACGGCAAGGGCGACGCGTTCCGCAAGCGCTACCGCGAGATGGACATCCTGCTCGTCGACGACATCCAGTTCCTGGCGAGCAAGGAGTCGACGCAGGAGGAGTTCTTCCACACCTTCAATACGCTCCACAACGCCAACAAGCAGATCGTGCTCTCCTCCGACCGGCCGCCCAAGCAGCTCGTCACCCTGGAGGACCGGCTCCGCAACCGCTTCGAGTGGGGCCTGATCACCGACGTCCAGCCGCCCGAGCTGGAGACCCGCATCGCGATCCTGCGCAAGAAGGCGGTCCAGGAGCAGCTCAACGCCCCGCCGGAGGTACTGGAGTTCATCGCCTCCCGCATCTCGCGCAACATCCGCGAGCTGGAGGGGGCGCTGATCCGGGTCACGGCCTTCGCGAGCCTCAACCGGCAGCCGGTCGACCTGGGCCTCACCGAGGACGTCCTCAAGAACCTCATCCCGGGCGGCGAGGACAGCGCGCCGGAGATCACGGCCTCCGACATCATGGCGGCCACCGCCGACTACTTCGGGCTCACCGTGGACGACCTGTGCGGCTCCTCGCGCAGCCGCGTGCTGGTGACCGCACGGCAGATCGCCATGTACCTGTGCCGGGAGCTCACGGACCTCTCCCTGCCCAAGATCGGGGCGCAGTTCGGAGGCCGCGACCACACGACCGTCATGCACGCGGACCGCAAGATCCGCGCTCTGATGGCCGAGCGCCGTTCCATCTACAACCAGGTCACGGAGCTCACCAACCGCATCAAGAACGCCTGAGCCGACTGCCCCGGACCGCCGGGGAGAGTCGCGCCAGGGCCCCTTCAAACGCAGTCAGAGGGCGCTCCCGGACCACAACGGGGGCGCCCTTCTTCGTTCGCGCGCCCCTGACCTGTTCGAATACGCCCCCGCCGGAGCAACTCATCCACAGATTGCGGGACTTTCTTCCGTCCACACCCTGGGGACGGGTTCCGTCACCCACAATCTGTCCACAGGGGTGCCGCATGAGGATCCATCAGGGCAGGTCAGCAGGCTGTGGAATTGTGCGCAAGTCTTATCCACAGGCTGTGGACAGATTCTCCGTCCACAGCACTGTCCACCACGTTTTCCACCGTCCGCCCACAGCTTCGCCGATCCTGTGCACAGGATCCGACGTCTTCTCCACACCGTTGTCCACTGTTCGGCAACGCACCACCCCATCTCACTGCCCCGAGTGAAAGCCGTCACACCGAGGTGGACGTTTGGGTTGTGGAGTACCGGGGGAAAGCTGGGGACACACCTGTGGAGTAATCGGGGTCGCCTGGGGACGGCCTGTGCAGAAGTTTTCGTTCTCCACAGGGACACCGTGTTGTCCACCGGTGCCACCCACAGGCTGTGGGGATAAAAAACCGGCGGTGACCTGGGAAGACGGGGTTATCCACCGTTTCCACAGGCCCTACTACTACCCCCATAGAGAGTTAGGCCGGTTTCGGTTTTCAAGCAGGTCCTGTGCACAACTCGGTGGGCGGCCCTCCCCGGCACCTCGCTCCCGACTTGACCGCCAGCCGCACCGACTGTCGGCGCCGTACGTCAGACTGGTCCCCGGCATCGGTCGAGGCATCGACGAGCCGACGACGAAGGCCGGCAGACGAGCGAGCAACAGCAGGAGGCGGTTCCGGTGAAGATCCGGGTGGAGCGCGACGTACTCGCGGAGGCGGTGGCCTGGGCTGCCCGTAGCCTCCCGGCCCGGCCGCCGGTGCCCGTTCTCGCGGGCCTGCTGCTGAAGGCCGAGGAGGGCATGCTGTCCCTCTCCGGCTTCGACTACGAGGTTTCGGCCCGCGTCTCCGTCGAGGCGGACGTCGAGGAGGACGGCACCGTCCTCGTGTCCGGCCGGCTGCTCGCCGACATCTGCCGGGCGCTCCCCAACCGCCCGGTGGAGATTTCCACAGACGGTGTACGGGCGATCGTGGTCTGCGGCTCCTCGCGATTCACACTCCACACCCTGCCTGTGGAGGAGTACCCGGCGCTGCCCCAGATGCCGACCGCCACCGGCACCGTGCCCGGCGAGGTCTTCGCCTCCGCCGCCGCCCAGGTCGCCATCGCCGCCGGCCGCGACGACACGCTGCCCGTGCTGACCGGTGTCCGCATCGAGATCGAGGGCGACCGGGTCACGCTGGCCTCCACCGACCGCTACCGCTTCGCGGTCCGCGAGTTCCTGTGGAAGCCGGAGAACCCGGACGCCTCTGCTGTGGCCCTGGTGCCCGCCAAGACCCTCCTGGACACCGCCAAGTCCCTGACCAGCGGCGACACCGTCACTTTGGCGCTTTCGGGCTCCGGTGCCGGTGAGGGCCTGATCGGTTTCGAGGGCGCCGGCCGCCGCACCACCACCCGCCTCCTCGAAGGCGACCTGCCCAAGTACCGCACGCTCTTCCCGACGGAGTTCAACTCCATCGCCGTGATCGAGACCGCCCCGTTCGTCGAGGCCGTCAAGCGCGTGGCCCTCGTCGCCGAGCGGAACACCCCGGTCCGGCTGAGCTTCGAGCAGGGCGTGCTGATCCTGGAAGCCGGTTCCAGCGACGACGCACAGGCTGTGGAGCGCGTGGACGCCAAGCTGGAGGGCGACGACATCTCGATCGCCTTCAACCCGACCTTCCTGCTCGACGGACTGAGCGCGATCGACTCGCCCGCCGCGCAGCTCAGCTTCACCACGTCCACCAAGCCGGCGCTGCTCAGCGGCCGCCCCGCGGTCGACGCGGAGGCTGACGAGGCCTACAAGTACCTGATCATGCCGGTGCGCCTCTCCGGCTGATTCTTCGCAGGTCAGGCCCGGTTTCGCACACCGCGAGACCGGGCCTGACCACGTTTGAAGCAGCGGGCCGGGGGCACCGTGCGCCCGGTGGAGCCGGGCGGCCGGGCGGCCCGGCCCGGCGTAGGCTCGGGGCCTGGGATGTCCTGCGGGCACGCAGGGGGCCCCGGCAAAAGACGGCCACAACGCTTAAGGAACCACCTGATGGAGCTCGGTCTCGTCGGTCTCGGCAAGATGGGCGGCAACATGCGCGAGCGCATCCGCCGCGCAGGCCACACCGTCATCGGATACGACCGCAACCCGGACCTCGCGGACGTCCACAGCCTGCGGGAACTTGTGGACAGCCTGCAAGGTCCGCGTGTGGTGTGGGTGATGGTCCCGGCCGGCGCGGCCACCCAGTCCACCATCGACGAGCTCGCCGAGCTGCTCTCGATCGGCGACATCGTCGTCGACGGCGGCAACTCCCGCTGGACCGACGACGAGAAGCACGCCGCGGAGCTGGCTGCCAAGGGCATCGGCTTCGTCGACTGCGGCGTCTCCGGCGGTGTGTGGGGCCTGGAGAACGGCTACGCGCTGATGTACGGCGGCGAGAAGGACCACGTGGCACGGGTCCAGCCGGTCTTCGACGCCCTCAAGCCCGAGGGCGACTTCGGCGCCGTCCACGCCGGCAAGGTCGGTGCGGGCCACTTCGCGAAGATGGTCCACAACGGCATCGAGTACGCCATGATGCAGGCCTACGCCGAGGGCTGGGAGCTCCTGGAGAAGGTGGACTCGGTCACCGACGTCCGCGAGGTCTTCCGCTCCTGGCAGGAGGGCACGGTCATCCGTTCCTGGCTGCTGGACCTGGCCGTGAACGCCCTCGACGAGGACGAGCACCTCGAGCAGCTGCGCGGCTTCGCGCAGGACTCGGGCGAGGGCCGCTGGACGGTGGAGGCGGCGATCGACCACGCCGTTCCGCTGCCCGCGATCACCGCCTCGCTGTTCGCGCGGTTCGCGTCGCGCCAGACCGACTCCCCGCAGATGAAGATGATCGCCGCGCTGCGCAACCAGTTCGGCGGCCACGCGGTCGAGAAGGCGTAGTCCACAGGAGACGGCGTAGTCGGGAAGAGACGACGCAGGAGAACAAGAGAACCGTGCGGCACCGCAGCCGCACAGCACCACGCAGAGCAGTAGGAAGCCGGGGGAGGTCGGCGCCGTATGCATGTTTCGCATCTCTCGCTGGCCGACTTCCGCTCGTACGCCCGGGCCGAGGTTCCCCTCGACCCGGGCGTCACGGCCTTCGTGGGTCCCAACGGGCAGGGGAAGACCAACCTCGTCGAGGCGATCGGTTACCTGTCGACGCTGGGCAGCCACCGGGTCTCCTCGGACGCCCCGCTCGTTCGGATGGGCGCGGACCGGGCGATCATCCGGGCGGCCGTCACCCAGGGCGAGCGCCAGCAGCTGGTCGAGCTGGAGCTGAATCCGGGGCGGGCGAACCGGGCCCGGATCAACCGGTCCTCGCAGGTCAGGCCGCGGGATGTGCTGGGAATCGTACGTACCGTGCTGTTCGCGCCGGAGGACCTGGCCCTGGTGAAGGGCGACCCCGGGGAGCGGCGCCGGTTCCTGGACGAAATCGTCACGGCGCGTTCCCCACGGATGGCGGCGGTCCGCTCCGACTACGAGCGGGTGCTCAAGCAGCGCAACACCCTGCTGAAGTCGGCGGCGATGGCGCGCCGGCACGGCGGGCGCTCGATGGACCTCTCCACCCTCGACGTATGGGACCAGCACCTCGCGCGCGCGGGCGCGGAGCTGCTGGCGCAGCGGCTGGATCTGATCGCGACGCTGCTGCCGCTCGCGGACAAGGCGTACGAGCAGCTCGCGCCCGGCGGTGGTCCGCTGGGGCTCGCGTACAAGTCCTCGGCGGGCGAGCCGGTGGACAGCGGGGCGGCGCGCGGCCGTGAGGCGGTCTACGAGGTGCTGCTGGCGGCGTTGTCGCAGGTGCGCAAGCAGGAGATCGAGCGGGGCGTGACGCTGGTCGGACCGCACCGCGACGATCTGCTGCTGCGGCTGGGCGAGCTGCCGGCGAAGGGGTACGCGAGCCACGGGGAGTCGTGGTCGTACGCGCTGGCCCTGCGGCTGGCCTCGTACGAGCTGCTGCGCTCGGAGGGTGCCGAGCCGGTGCTGATCCTGGACGACGTGTTCGCGGAGCTGGACGCGCGGCGCCGGGAGCGGCTGGCGGAGCTGGTGGCGCCGGGGGAGCAGGTGCTGGTGACGGCGGCGGTGGACGATGACGTTCCGGGTGTGCTGGTGGGGGCGCGGTTCGGGGTGTCCGGCGGTGAGGTGACCCGGTTGTGAGCGATCAGGGCGGCGACAGGGCCGGCGGCCGCGGCCACGGCCAGAGCCACGGCCAGAGCCAGAGCGGCGGCCAGGGCCGGGAGCCCCGTAAGGCTCCGGAGCCCTCCGGTGTGGACCTGGCGCGCCAGGCGCTCGCCGCGGCGCGGGAGCAGGCGCGGGCCCGGGGCAACGCGGCGGGCGGGAAGAAGCGTCAGCAGGGTCCGGGGCTGCGCTCGGGGGCCCGTGCGGACGGCCGGGACCCGATGCCCTTGATGGCGGCGCTGGACCGGTTGCGCACGGAGCGCGGCTGGGAGATGCCGATGGCGGTCGCCGGTGTGATGGAGCGCTGGCCGGAGATCGTCGGCCCGGAGATCGCGGCGCACTGTGAACCGGAACGGTACGAGGACCGTGAGCTCGTGGTGAGGTGCGATTCCTCGGCGTGGGCGGCGCAGCTGAAGCTGCTGGCCCCGCAGCTGGTGGCGCGGCTGAACGCGGACCTGGGGCAGGGCACCGTACGCCTGATCAAGGTGCAGGGGCCGGGCGGGCGGCCGAAGCGGTACGGGCCGTGGCGGGCACCGGGGAGCACGGGTCCCGGGGACACCTACGGGTGAGGACGGCGTCGGCGCGGGTGGTGTCCCTCACGGTAGCGAGAGGTTGACAGGCCGAAGCGCTGGATGCCCGTGTGAGCCTCTTTGAGCCCCTTCCCGGATATGGGGAGTCGGAAGGTGGAGGTTGAGGGCGGCACATGCGGACTCAGGTACCGGCAAACCCCCATTCATGTCGGCGGTACCGGTAGACTGGAGCCAATCCCGCCCATTCGCGGGATTACGCAGACAACGCAGATCGACGCGGCCGCTCCTCCGGCGCACTCGCTGGTCCGGAGTACGGGCTGCGCTGTGCCAGAGAGGGCGCTTCGTGGCCGATTCCGGCGACTCCAACGAGAAGAATTACGACGCCAGTGCGATCCAGGTCCTCGAGGGCCTGGACGCGGTCCGCAAGCGGCCAGGCATGTACATCGGCTCGACCGGCGAGCGCGGCCTGCACCACCTGGTCCAGGAAGTCGTCGACAACTCCGTCGACGAGGCGATGGCCGGTCACGCGGACACGATCGACGTGACGATCCTGGCCGACGGCGGCGTCAGGGTGGTCGACAACGGCCGAGGCATCCCCGTCGGCATCGTGCCGTCCGAGGGGAAGCCGGCCGTCGAGGTCGTCCTGACGGTCCTGCACGCGGGCGGCAAGTTCGGCGGCGGCGGCTACGCCGTGTCCGGCGGTCTGCACGGCGTCGGCGTGTCCGTCGTGAACGCCCTGTCGACCAAGGTCGCGGTCGAGGTCAAGACGGACGGTTACCGCTGGACCCAGGACTACAAGCTGGGTGTGCCGACTGCCCCGCTGGCGCAGAACGAGGAGACCGACGAGCACGGCACGTCGGTGACGTTCTGGGCCGACGGCGACATCTTCGAGACCACCGAGTACTCCTTCGAGACGCTGTCGCGGCGCTTCCAGGAGATGGCCTTCCTGAACAAGGGCCTGACCCTGACGCTGACCGACGAGCGCGAGTCGGCGAAGGCCACGGTCGGCGCGGACGACCCGGACGCGGAGGCGGCCGAGCCCGCGGCGCGCACGGTGAAGTACCACTACGAGGGCGGCATCGTCGACTTCGTGAAGTACCTCAACTCGCGCAAGGGCGAGATGATCCACCCGACCGTCATCGACGTCGAGGCCGAGGACAAGGAGCGGATGCTCTCGGTCGAGATCGCGATGCAGTGGAACTCGCAGTACACGGAGGGCGTCTACTCCTTCGCGAACACGATCCACACGCACGAGGGCGGTACGCACGAGGAGGGCTTCCGTGCGGCGCTGACGGGCCTGGTGAACCGTTACGCGCGCGAGAAGAAGCTGCTGCGCGAGAAGGACGACAACCTCGCGGGCGAGGACATCCGCGAGGGTCTGACGGCGATCATCTCGGTGAAGCTGGGCGAGCCGCAGTTCGAGGGCCAGACGAAGACCAAGCTGGGCAACACCGAGGCGAAGACCTTCGTGCAGAAGGTCGTGCACGAGCACCTCAACGACTGGTTCGACCGGAACCCGAACGAGGCCGCGGACATCATCCGCAAGTCGATCCAGGCGGCCACGGCGCGCGTGGCGGCCCGCAAGGCCCGTGACCTGACGCGCCGCAAGGGTCTGCTGGAGAGCGCCTCGCTGCCGGGAAAGCTGTCCGACTGCCAGTCGAACGACCCGACGATGTGCGAGATCTTCATCGTCGAGGGTGACTCGGCCGGCGGCTCCGCGAAGTCCGGCCGCAACCCGATGTACCAGGCCATCCTGCCGATCCGCGGCAAGATCCTGAACGTCGAGAAGGCCCGGATCGACAAGATCCTGCAGAACACCGAGGTCCAGGCGCTGATCAGTGCCTTCGGCACGGGTGTGCACGAGGACTTCGACATCGAGAAGCTCCGCTATCACAAGATCATCCTGATGGCGGACGCCGACGTCGACGGCCAGCACATCAACACCCTGCTGCTGACCTTCCTGTTCCGCTTCATGCGGCCGCTGGTCGAGGCCGGTCACGTGTACCTGTCCCGCCCGCCGCTGTACAAGATCAAGTGGGGTCGCGACGATTTCGAGTACGCGTACTCGGACCGCGAGCGCGACGCCCTGATCGAGCTCGGCAAGCAGAACGGCAAGCGGATCAAGGACGACTCCGTCCAGCGCTTCAAGGGTCTGGGCGAGATGAACGCCGAGGAGCTGCGCGTCACCACCATGGACGTGGACCACCGCGTGCTCGGCCAGGTCACCCTGGACGACGCGGCGCAGGCCGACGACCTGTTCTCGGTGCTGATGGGTGAGGACGTCGAGGCCCGGCGCTCCTTCATCCAGCGCAACGCCAAGGACGTTCGGTTCCTCGACATCTGAGTCGGCTCAGCTGACTGCCTGAAAGGACTTCTGACCAGCAATGGCCGACGAAACCACCCCCACCGCCGAGAACCCCGCGGAGGAGCAGCCCGTGCTGCGGATCGAGCCCGTCGGGCTCGAGACGGAGATGCAGCGCTCCTACCTCGACTACGCGATGTCCGTCATCGTCTCGCGCGCGCTGCCCGACGTACGGGACGGCCTCAAGCCGGTCCACCGCCGCGTGCTGTACGCGATGTACGACGGCGGCTACCGGCCCGAGAAGGGCTTCTACAAGTGCGCCCGCGTCGTCGGTGACGTCATGGGTACGTACCACCCGCACGGCGACTCCTCGATCTACGACGCCCTGGTGCGCCTGGCGCAGCCGTGGTCGATGCGCATGCCGCTGGTGGACTCGAACGGCAACTTCGGCTCTCCGGGCAACGACCCGGCGGCCGCGATGCGCTACACCGAGTGCAAGCTGATGCCGCAGGCCATGGAGATGCTCCGGGACATCGACGAGGAGACCGTCGACTTCACGGACAACTACGACGGCCGCAACCAGGAGCCGACGGTCCTGCCGGCGCGCTTCCCGAACCTGCTCGTCAACGGTTCCGCCGGTATCGCGGTCGGCATGGCGACCAACATCCCGCCGCACAACCTGCGCGAGGTCGCGGCGGGCGCGCAGTGGGCGCTGGAGCACCCGGAGGCCTCGCACGAGGAGCTCCAGGAAGCGCTCATCGAGCGGATCAAGGGCCCTGACTTCCCGTCGGGCGCCCTGGTCGTGGGCCGCAAGGGCATCGAGGAGGCGTACCGGACCGGTCGCGGCTCCATCACGATGCGCGCGGTGGTCGCGGTCGAGGAGATCCAGAACCGCCAGTGCCTGGTGGTCACGGAGCTCCCGTACCAGACCAACCCCGACAACCTCGCGCAGAAGATCGCGGACCTGGTGAAGGACGGCAAGGTCGGCGGCATCGCCGACGTCCGTGACGAGACCTCGTCGCGGACCGGCCAGCGCCTGGTGATCGTCCTGAAGCGTGACGCCGTCGCCAAGGTCGTGCTGAACAACCTGTACAAGCACACCGACCTGCAGACGAACTTCGGCGCGAACATGCTGGCGCTGGTGGACGGCGTGCCGCGCACGCTGTCGATCGACGCGTTCATCCGTCACTGGGTGCAGCACCAGATCGAGGTCATCGTCCGGCGCACGCGCTTCCGTCTGCGCAAGGCCGAGGAGCGCGCGCACATCCTGCGCGGTCTGCTCAAGGCGCTGGACGCGATCGACGAGGTCATCGCGCTGATCCGGCGCAGCAACACGGTCGAGATCGCGCGCGAGGGCCTGATGGGCCTGCTGGAGATCGACGAGATCCAGGCGAACGCGATCCTGGAGATGCAGCTGCGGCGCCTGGCGGCGCTGGAGCGGCAGAAGATCGTCGCGGAGCACGACGAGCTCCAGGCGAAGATCAACGAGTACAACGCGATCCTGGCCTCGCCGGAGAAGCAGCGCTCGATCGTCAGCGAGGAACTGGCCGCGCTCGTCGAGAAGTACGGCGACGACCGGCGGTCCAAGCTGGTGCCCTTCGACGGGGACATGTCCATCGAGGACCTGATCGCCGAAGAGGACATCGTCGTCACGATCACGCACGGCGGCTACGTCAAGCGCACCAAGACCGAGGACTACCGCTCGCAGAAGCGCGGCGGCAAGGGCGTGCGCGGTACGAAGCTGAAGCAGGACGACCTGGTCGACCACTTCTTCGTCTCCACCACGCACCACTGGCTGCTGTTCTTCACGAACAAGGGCCGGGTCTACCGGTCCAAGGCGTACGAGCTTCCGGACGCCGGCCGTGACGCGCGCGGGCAGCACGTGGCGAACCTGCTGGCCTTCCAGCCGGACGAGAAGATCGCGCAGATCCTCGCCATCCGCGACTACGAGGCGGCGCCGTACCTGATCCTGGCCACCAAGGGCGGCCTGGTGAAGAAGACGGCGCTGAAGGACTACGACTCGCCCCGTTCGGGCGGCGTCATCGCGATCAACCTCCGGGAGACGGGCGCCGACGGCGCCGACGGCACCGCCGACGAGCTGATCGGCGCGGAGCTGGTGTCCGCCGAGGACGACCTGCTGCTGATCAGCAAGAAGGCGCAGTCGATCCGCTTCACGGCGACCGACGACGCGCTGCGCCCGATGGGCCGCGCCACCTCGGGCGTGAAGGGCATGAGCTTCCGCGAGGGTGACGAACTGCTCTCCATGAGCGTTGTCCGGCCGGGTACGTTCGTCTTCACCGCGACCGACGGCGGCTACGCCAAGCGGACGCCGGTCGACGAGTACCGCGTGCAGGGTCGTGGCGGTCTGGGCATCAAGGCCGCGAAGATCGTGGAGGACCGCGGGTCGCTCGTCGGGGCGCTCGTGGTGGACGAAACGGACGAGATTCTCGCCATCACGCTCAGCGGTGGTGTGATTCGTACGCGCGTCAATGAAGTCAGGGAGACCGGCCGTGACACCATGGGCGTCCAGCTGATCAACCTGGGCAAGCGCGATGCCGTGGTGGGCATCGCCCGTAACGCCGAGGCCGGTCAGGAAGCTGACGAGGTCGAGGCCGACGAGACCGAGACCGAGGCGGCCGACGGACAGGCCGCCGAGGCCGCCGAGGGCACGCAGCCTTCGGCTGGGGAGCACGAGGAGTAAGTCGTGAGTGGAGCCACGGGCGCCGGACCGGCCGAGACTGGAGCGAATGGTGCCCGTGGCCCCGCCGCGGACTCCCAGGGGGGGACTGTGACGGACACCCGAGGACCGCAGCCGCAGGCCGACGTGGAAGCCGGTCAGGAGCGGCCCGCGCAGCCCTATCACCCGCCGCAGGCCTACGCGGCGCCCGCGGGCCCGGGTGCGCCGCGCGGCGGCGGTGCGGGCGGCGCGCAGCGCAAGCCGCGGACGGGGGCCCGGATGGCGCCCAGGACGCGCAAGGCGCGGCTGCGGGTGGCCAAGGCCGACCCGTGGTCGGTGATGAAGGTCAGCTTCCTGTTGTCGATCGCGCTGGGCGTCTGCACGATCGTGGCGGCGGCGGTGCTGTGGATGGTCATGGACGCGATGGGCGTCTTCTCGACCGTCGGCGGCACGATCAGCGAGGCGACCGGCTCGAACGAGAGCAACGGCTTCGACCTCCAGTCGTTCCTGTCGCTGCCGCGCGTTCTGATCTTCACATCGGTGATCGCGGTCATCGACGTGGTCCTGGCGACGGCGCTGGCGACGCTCGGTGCGTTCATCTACAACCTGTCGGCGGGGTTCGTCGGCGGTGTGGAGCTGACGCTCGCCGAGGACGAGTGACCTGCGCAGACCTTCGCAGGTCGGTGTCCACAGGGCTCCGCGGCGGGGATTTTGGACCTCCCGGGTCTGTGCGCTAACCTTCAGGAGTCAGCGCGCAGCGCGGATGGGGCTATAGCTCAGTTGGTTAGAGCGCATCCCTGATAAGGATGAGGCCACAGGTTCAAATCCTGTTAGCCCCACAGTGTCGAAGACCCCCAGGCCCATGGCCTGGGGGTCTTCGTCGTTGGGCCAGTTGATGGGCCGGCAGGTCACCGATCGGTATCGGTCGGTGTGTATTGTTGGGCGCCAGAAGTCCCCTACGTCAACGAAAGACGAGGTCGCGCGGTGAAGAAGCTGCTCCTGGTCGCACTGGCCGCCATCGGCGGGCTCCTCGTGTACCGCCAGATCCAGGCGGACCGCGCCGAGCAGGACCTGTGGACGGAGGCAACTGACTCCGTGCCCTCTGGTTCCGGTGTGTGAGACCGAAAGCTGATCTCATGAAGCCCCGGCTGCCGCTGCGGCCGGGGCTTTGTGCTGTTCTGTGACGAAGAATTACATTATGCAAAGATTTGGCTTGCGCTAGCAAAATCGGGGTGGGCGTGATGGGTCGGGTACGGACGGCAGCGCGTACGGGGGCCGTGGCGGGGGCGGCGGCCCTGGTCATGGCGGCGGGTGTGCCGGGCGCCGCCCACGCGGAGGGCACGGCGTCGCAGCCGGTCCCGGAGTACCGCGCGGCGGACGGCGCGAAGGCGGTCGAGGGCAAGCCCTCCAGTGCGGACGCCCCGCTCCTGGAGGCCGGGAACTTCTACGAGGACACGCTCGCCCCCGGGGAGCGCGTCTACCGGCTCGTCCTGGAGCAGGACGGGTCCGATGTGTACGTCTCCGCCGTGCTCCGGCCCGCTCCGGGCGCCAAGGTCTCCTCCAGTGACGGCATCGAGGTGGAGATCATGACCACCGCAGGGCGCTCCTGCCCGGGCAGTACCGGCCGCGCGAGCTTCAACTACGACCCCGCCCCCGTCAGCGCCGCCGGTGTCCGGCGGGGGGCGGAGGACGAGGACTGCGCGCCGGCCGGCGTCTACTACGCCAAGGTCACCCGTACGTCGGCCAAGAGCTCCGACCAGAGCCCCTGGCCGCTGGAACTCCGGGTGCAGCGCGAACCCGGCCGCGGCACGGGCGGCCCCACCGCCGCGCCCAGCGGCTGGCCCTCGGGGGCCCCGGCCCTGCCCGGCACCGAGGCGGTGGCCCGCACCGGTGGCACCGGCTTCAACGACGCCCGCGCGCTGGGCCCCGGGGTGTGGCGCGATGAGATGCGCCCCGGCCAGACCCGCTATTACCGGGTCCCGCTGGACTGGGGGCAGCAGCTGGGCCTCAGCGCCGAACTCGCCGCCGCCAAGATGACCAGGCAGTACGGATCCGCCTCGGGCGGGCTCGTCGTCTCCCTCTACACCCCTTACCGGAGCCTGATCTCCGACAAGGACACCTCGTACGACGGCAAGCAGGCCGGGATCACCCTGGAGAAGACCCCTCCCGTCGCCTACGAGAACCGCTTCGCCGGCGACCGGGCCGTCGCGTCCGTGGGCATCGCGGGCTGGTACTACGTCGCGGTGACCATGGGTGGGAAGGTCGCCGAATTCACCGAGGACGCGGTGCCCGTGCCGCTGACCCTGCGGGTGGACGTGACCGGTACCCCCGCCAAGGCGCCCGCGTACAAGGAGGGCCTGGCGGCGGGCGGGTTCGGGGTCGGAGCCGGGGACCGGGCCGCGGCGAAGGCCGGGCTCACCGCTCCGGAAGCCGCCGACGCGGCGGAGAACCGCTCCGTGATGCGGGTGGTGGCGGGCGCCGGATTCGGCACCGGGACGCTGCTGCTGCTCGTGCTGGGCGGCTGGATCCTGCTGGCCCGCAGGGGCGCGCGCACTACAGCCGGGTGAGCGCCCAGACGCCGACGGCGAAACAGAGCAGCGCGGCGGTGAGGATGCCGGCCGTCACCTTCCCCGGCGGCGGGGCGATCCCGGCGGCCCGGGCGGGCGGTGCCGACGAGGTGTGCGGTGCGGGCGGCGTCGGCGGCGGGAGGTGGAAACTCCCGGTCTCCGAGGGCCCCGCGTACGCGGCGGGCACCGGGACGGTCCCGGCCGTGCCGCGCGGATCGGTGCCGGAAGCCTCCGCCACGGTGGCCGGAGCCGCGTAGGGGGACGCGTACGGCGAGGCGTACGGACCCGGAGTGGCGTACGGATTCGGGGACGGGGACGGGGACGGGGACGGGGACGGGGTCGTGGCCGGGACCGGTGTCCCGGTCGGGCTCTGAGGTCCGGTCGGGGTCTGAGGTCCGTTCGGCGGCGGTACCACGGCGGCCGTGGGTCCGTCCGGGGCCGCCGCTGCCGACGTCTGCGGACCTTGAGGGCCGAAACCGGCGGGGAGCGGGCCGAGTTGGTCGAACACCTCCACCGGATCCGCGCCCGGCGCGGTCGGCGCGAGCAGCTCCACGGCCCCGGCAAGGGCCTTGCGCGCCCCCGTGGCCGTTTTGAACCGGGCATGGGGGTCCGGCTGCAGGAGACCGGCGATGACGTCCCACAGCGGCGCGGGGACGCCTTCCGGGGCACCGGGAGTGCCATGGGCGAGGAAGTGTTCCACCAGGGCCTGCGAGTCGGGCTTGCGCCCCTGGAGCAGGTACAGGGCGACCAGCCCGACGGCGAAGAGGTCGGCGGGGAAGTCGGGCTCGGCACCCAGCAGTTGCTCGGGGGCGAAGTAACCGGGGGTGCCGACGACGTAGTTCGTCTCGGTCAGCCGGGGCTCGCCCTTGCGCATGGAGATGCCGAAGTCGGACAGCCGCAGGTGCGGCCGCCCGGTTCCGGTGGCCTCCATCAGGATGTTGGCCGGTTTGATGTCGCGGTGGACGACGCCCTCCGCGTGCACCGCCGCCAGGCCCGACAGGAGCTGGTCGAGCAGGGTGCACACGAACCCGGGCGGGAGGGGACCGTAGTCCCCGATGACGTGGCCCAGGGAGCCGCCGCTGACCAGGTCCATCGTGAAGAGGACCTTGTCGTCGTCGGCCGCCCAGCTGGCGGGGGCCAGTACGTGCGGGTGATCGATGCGCAGGGCCTGCTCCCGTACGAACCTCAGGAGCGTGTGGGCGTCGCTCTGCAGGAGGACCTTCGCGGCGACGTACCGGCGGCGACGGTGGTCCCAGGCGCGCCACACGGCGCCCGCGCCACCGCGCCCGATCGGATCGATCAGTTCGTACCGACCGGCGAAAACCTCACCCATCGCTGTGCCCGTCCCCCGTCACCCGTAGTCCGCCGTCGCGCTCGTCAGTTCTGGTGGGCCTCGTAGTGGGCGACCGCGTCTGCGGTGCGGCCCGCGCCGTACACCCTGAGGAACTCCGCCAGTTCCGGGTGGCTGGGGGCGAGGCTGTCCGCCGCGTCGATGATGTCGCCCGCCGCGGAGACCGAGCGCAGCAGCGACTGGATCTCACGGACGACGCGCTTGACGGTGGGCGCACCCGAACTGGTGGTGCTCTGACCGCTGTTGCTGAGGACGGAGCCCCCCTGGGTCTTCTTGATCTCGTCCATCCGGTTGGTGGCCTCCGCGGCACTGACGCTCCCGTCGGCCACCTGGCCGGCGAGATCCTGGAGCGCCTGGACACGCTGCACCACGGCAGGGTTTCCGATCTTGGCGCGCTGGCCGCTCATCAGCTGGGACAGCATGGGCGCCGACAGTCCGAGGACGGCAGCGAGGCGGGCCTGGTTCAAGCCGAGGTCATCTATGAGCCGGCGGAAGAGCGCTCCCAGCGGCTCCCCGTACCAACTGCGCTGAAGCTCTCTGGCTCTGGCCGTGGCCTCTTGCTGTACTGCGTCCACTCTTACTACTCCCCTTCGCTGGTGCGAACCTCGCGAGCATCTTACGGAGAGTGGTCGCACGGCGGGAGTCCCTATCATTTTGCGAGATGAGGGGGTACACCCGGTACTCTGTTCTGCGGAACACCCGCTCCCCGCACGGGGACAGGCGTGTGCCGACCCATGGGGCCTTAGCTCAGTTGGTAGAGCGCTGCCTTTGCAAGGCAGATGTCAGGAGTTCGAATCTCCTAGGCTCCACATGTAGACCCTCCTTGACCTGCGGAAACGCGGTCAAGGAGGGTCTTTTTCGCGTCGGGGCCGAGGCGGTGGGCACGTCGGCCGGACCGATCGCAGGGGGTTTCTAGAGGTCGATCCAGTAGCGGTACTTGGGGCCGATCAGGGTCTCGCGGAGATCTTCGAGGACGCCGCCGCAGCTCTCGATCGTGCGCACGGATGCGGTGTTGTCCGGGTCGCAGGTCAGCAGGACCCGGTCCATCCCCATCACCCGTGCCTCGTGGAGCACCGATTCCAGCGCCCAGCCGGCCAGCCCCCGCCGCCTCGCCGAGGGGCGCACGCTGTAGCCGATGTGGCCGCCCGCGTCGAGGAGGAAGGCGTTCAGGTGGTGGCGCAGGTCGATCGCGCCCAGGTAGGTGTCGTCCTCGGCGATCCACCAGTACGTGGCGTGGACCCTGCCCTGCTCGACCGGCACCGTACGGTCCGCGTACCCGTGCAGCCGCTCCACCCAGGCCGCGAATCCCCCGGGGCTGTCGACGTCGTCGTCGGAGCCGAGGCCGGCCCCGTCCATGGGGGCGTCGGGACCCCATTCCTCGCGGGCGGCGAGCCAGGAGGAGTGCAGGCGGGAGGCGGGCCGTATGAGCTCGGGCATGTTCCGGACGCTATCAGCCGGTCCGCGGCGGCCGGGGTCCTCGGCGTTCGGTCCGGCCAGGCCGGCCTTCGCCGGGGCGTCCGCGGTGAAGACCGTCGTCGTGGGGCCCGCGCACACCCTCGGCCTCGGGGCGCTCTCCGCGGCCGCGTCGTACCCGCCGACTGCCCCACCGGCCTGCCGCCGGTTCTGCCGCAGGCTGCCGACGCGGGCCCGGCCCCGCCCGCCGCCACCAGGCCGGGCGCCCCCACCAGGCCGGGCGGGTCCGCCCCCGGGCCCGGGCCCGTTCCACACCGCCCGGTACATCGGCGCGGCCCTCGGTGGGGCCGTCCTGTCCACGCCGGCCGCGCCCGCCCGTGTGACCCAGGGCGGGACCGAAGAGCTTGGCCTTCGGGAGTCAGGTGCCGCCCGGGCCCCATGCATCGAGTCCGCCGTGGATGGGCCACCCACGTTTCGGGCCCCCTGCTCCTGCCCGCCGGGGCGTCTCTGTTTCACGTGAAACATCGGCGGGGCCGCCCCTGCGCCGCGGAGCGCCGAGCCCGGATCATCGCCGCCGCCGGCAAGGGGCGACCGTCGCCGTGGACAGCCCGCGGGTCGTCGGCCAGGCCCACGCGGACGCCGTGGCCGCTCCGCCGACAGCCCGCACCGGCGCGCCGCTCCCGTCGGCGACCGGCATCCGCCGCTCCCCGGGTCCCCCGGACGGCTCCGTCACGGGGCCGCCCGGCCCCCGGTGTCCGACAGTGGGGGAGGGCACCGAGCCCAGGGGGGATCACCACGCCGGAGGCGTACACACATGGGACTCTTCGACTTCCTGAAGTCCGACAAGAAGAAGGAACACGAGGCCGCCGAGAAGGCGAAGGAGCAGGTCCAGCAGCAGACCTCCGCGGCGACGACACGCCCCGGGAGCCAGGCGGCCGACGCGGCCTCGGCCACCCGCGCGGCCGCCGAGCGCATGGCCGCCGCCGCGCCGCCGAAGCCCAAGCACGCCCCCGCGGCCCCGACCCCGGCCTCGGCCGCGCACAAGGCCGTCCCCGTCACCCCCCAGCCCGCCCCCATGCCGCCCAAGCCGACCTCGGCCTCCTCCGCCCCCGGAGCCCCGCACACCCCGACCCCCGCGTCGGCCGCGCACAAGGCCGTCCCCGCGGCTCCCGGGCCGGCGCCCGTGGCCAAGAAGCGCACGTACACCGTCCGGCCCGGCGACTCGCTCTACGAAATCGCCCGCCGCGAGCTCGGCAACGAAGCCCGCTGGCGCGAGCTCTACGCCATGAACAAGGGCGTCATCGGCTCCAACCCCGACCTCGTCCGACCGGGCATGGTCCTGACCCTGCCCGGCTGACCGGCCGGACGACACGGCCGAGGGGCCCGGATCCTGGTGGATCCGGGCCCCCTCGGCGCGGGTCAGCGCTGCTCGTCCTCCGGGGCCGGTCCCGGGCCCGTTTCGCGCTCCTTCTCCGCCAGCTCGTCGTCGAAGCTCGCCGGCCCGGCGTCGCGCGCCGGCACCTCCGTGGCGGCCGGCGGCTCGACGAGCCAGTCCGGGTTCGACTGCTGGTCCCACCACTTCCACGCCGCGAAGGCGGCGCCGGCCAGCACACCGACCAGCGCGACACCGCGCAGCACCCGGCCCCTGCGCGCCCGCCGCTCATGGCGCGCCACCATCCGCTGCACCTCCTTGGCCGACACCTGCCCGCGGAGCGCGGCCAGGGCCGCCGCCGACGCCGCCGCCGACCGTGCGGCGGCCTCCTCGGCCACCGGGGAGGCCACGGCGAGCGCGCTCTCGATCCGCGGCTGGGTGTAGTCGGCTGCCTGACGCGCCACCAGACGCGTCTGCTCCACGGCCTTCTTCGCAGCCCGGTCGACGTTCGGCGGCACGTGGGCGCGCGCCGACACGATCCGGGGATGTACGTGGCAGTCGTATGTCGTGCGCGCTTGCCGCGCGGCCTCGTTGGCCGCCTGCGACACCATGGGCGCCAGCCGCTCGTTCGCCTCCTGTACGTAGTGCACCGCGGCATCCTTGGCGGATTCCGCATACGGCGCCACCACTTCCGCCGCGTGCCGCACACTCTCCCTGGCGCTCTCGGCTGCCAGGCGCACGCTGTCCTTGCCGGTCACGGGATCCTCCTCCTCGGTGGCGGACACAGTTCACCTTTCCACCCTTTGTCGGATCATGCCTGCCATAGCGCCGACCGGCATGCGTGACAGGGCATACGGGTGGACGATTTCTGTGCCGCACTGCGCTGCGTGCGACCATCTGGACCGACAGTGATGACTATGGAAGGCAGATCCGTGGCCGAGAAGCTCTACGCCACCCTGAAGACCAACCACGGCGACATCGTGATCGAGCTGCTGGAGAACTTCGCTCCGAAGACGGTCCGGAACTTCGTGGAGCTCGCCACGGGCGCGCGTGAATGGACCCGCCCCACCGACGGCCAGAAGACCACGGACCCGCTCTACGACGGCACCGTCTTCCACCGCGTCATCAGCGGTTTCATGATCCAGGGCGGCGACCCGCTGGGCAACGGCACCGGCGGCCCCGGCTACCAGTTCGCCGACGAGTTCCACCCCGACCTGGCCTTCACCAAGCCCTACCTGCTCGCCATGGCCAACGCGGGCCCGGGCACCAACGGCTCGCAGTTCTTCATCACCGTCGCGCCCACCGCGTGGCTGACCCGCAAGCACACCATCTTCGGCGAGGTCACCGACCCGGCCAGCCAGAAGATCGTGGACGCCATCGCCTCCAGCGCCACCAACCCGCGCACCGAGCGTCCGGTGGACGACGTGATCATCCAGTCGGTCGTCATCGAGAAGCGCTGACCCCGGAGGGAACCTTTGGGCCCCGCCCGTCCGTCCTGCATGCATACGAAGTGTGGGGCCGACAGGACCGGCGGGGCGCTCCTGCGCCTCGCCGCCGATCGAGGGAACCGATGGACACCGACCGTCTGCCGGGCTGCTACCGCCACCCGGACCGCGACACGGGGATCAGCTGCACCCGCTGCGAGCGCCCCATCTGCCCCGAGTGCATGATCAGCGCCTCGGTCGGCTTCCAGTGCCCCGAATGCGTCCGCGAGGGCTCCGGCACCGGCCACCGGCCGACCGCGAACGCGCCGCGCACCATCGCGGGCGGGGTGGTGGCCGCGGATCCCCACCTGGTCACCAAGGCCCTGATCGGCGTCAACGCCGCGGTGTTCCTCGCGGGTCTGGTGGCCCCGGCGGTCGTGGTCCAGCTGGAGCTGCTCGGCCAGTACGTGGAATTCTTCGGCGGCCCCGTCGAAGGGGTTTCCACCGGCCAGTACTACCGCCTGCTGACGTCGGTGTTCCTGCACGTCGAGTGGTGGCACATCATCGGCAACATGATCGGCCTGTGGGTGATCGGCGGCCCGCTGGAAGCGGCGCTGGGCCGGTCCCGCTATCTCGCCGTCTACCTGCTCTCGGGGCTCGGGGCCAGCGCCTTCGTCTATCTGCTGACCGCACCGAACACCCCGACCCTCGGCGCCTCGGGCGCGGTCTTCGGGCTGCTCGGCGCCACCGTCGTCCTCGCCCGCCGGCTGCGCTACGAGATGCGGCCGGTGATCGTCATGGTCGTGCTGATGCTGGTGCTGACCTTCGTGCCGATCGGCGGCAGCCTCACCGTGTCCTGGCAGGCGCACGTGGGCGGGCTGGTCACCGGCGCCCTGGTGGGCCTGGGCATGCTCCGGCCCGCCGCCGGCAGGTACCGCGCGCTCATCCAATGGGGGACGTGCGCGGCCGTATTCCTGCTGGCGGCAGCGGTGATTCTGATCCGGACCGCGGAACTCACCTGATCACACCGGCGTCAACTCTCCACAGAGTTATCCACAGATCTTCTGTCTTTTCCTCAGGTGTGGATGACGCTGTGGATAACTCATGGGGAGAGCTTCCCTCAGGGGGCGCTTGGTGCTACTTCCACTGCGTGGATACGCCGAATCCCGCTGCGATAAATCCGAAACCAACTACAATGTTCCAATTGCCCAGAGCCTCGATCGGCAGCTGGGTTTCGGTCACGTAGAAGACGACGATCCACGCGAGACCGATCAGGAACAGCGCCAGCATGACCGGAGCGACCCAGCTGCGGTTCGTCAGCCTGATGGACTGCGGCGTCCGCGTGGGCGGAGGCGTGTAGTCGTCCTTCTTGCGGATACGTGACTTCGGCACGAGGGGCTCTCCTGTCGATGCGCTGGGGACCTTGCCTGCCCCGGGCGTCCGTTAGCGTAGTGGACCTGTGGCGTTGAAGGAGAAGGGTACGTTGAGCAATTCCGACGACTCCTCCGCGGGTCCCCGTCGCCGGGCCAGGCCGGTCCGGCTGCTGACCGCCGCCGTCTTCGCCCTGGCCGGGCTGCTCTTCGTCACCAGTTTCAACACCTCCAAGGGTACGAACATCCGGACGGACGCCTCGCTCCTCAAGCTGTCGGACCTCATCGAGGAACGCAGTCAGAGCAACGCGGAGCTGGAGGAGAGCCTCGGACCGGTACGCCGGCGGGTGGACTCCCTCGCCGAGCGCGACGACGGCAGCACCAAGGCCGAGGACGCGAAGCTGGCCGCTCTGCGCGCCGCGTCGGGCACCGAGGAGCTGTCCGGCAAGGGTCTGACGGTCACCCTCAACGACGCGCCGCCGAACGCCACCGCCCGGATCCCCAACGTGCCCGAGCCGCAGCCCAACGACCTGGTGATCCACCAGCAGGACCTCCAGGCCGTGGTGAACGCCCTCTGGCAGGGCGGGGCCCAGGGCATCCAGGTCATGGACCAGCGGCTGATCGCCACCAGCGCGGTCCGCTGCGTGGGCAACACCCTGATCCTCCAGGGCCGCGTGTACTCGCCGCCGTACAAGGTCTCGGCGGTCGGCGACCCGGGCGCGTTGCGCAAGGCCCTCGCCGCCTCCCCGGCCCTGCAGAACTACCAGCTGTACGTGAACGCGTACGGGCTCGGCTGGAAAGTGGACGAGCACAAGGCGCTGACACTTCCCGGCTACTCCGGCACAGTGGACCTCCACTATGCGAAGCCGCTGGCCCCGTCCTCCGAGACGAGTTCGCCCTGACGCCGTACTGCGCCTGGTGGTACGGACGTTCAGCGAGGTGTGCCTGACGGCGGGCACGCTGATCGTGCTGTTCGTCGCCTACGTCCTGCTGTGGACCGGGGTCAAGGCCGACCGGGCCATGGACGGCGAGATGGCCCGGCTGCGCGACCACTGGGCCGCGGGCCCGGCGGAGGCCCCGGCGGCCACCCCGGCCGCCGCGCCGTCGCCGGAACCGTCCCCGTCCCCGTCCGCGGCCCCGGCGGGCTACCCCGCCGGCCGGGCCTTCGCCGAGATGTACATCCCCCGCTTCGGCCCGGACTGGAACAAGCCCGTCCTGGAGGGCACGGACACCGAGCTGCTGAAGAAGGGCCTCGGCCACTACGCCGGCACCGCCGGGCTCGGCGCCATCGGCAACTTCTCGGTGGCGGGCCACCGGCGCACTTACGGAGACCCCTTCAAGGACTTCCCCGGACTGCGCCCCGGTGACGCCGTGATCCTCAAGGACGCGACGACCTGGTACACGTACACGGTGCGCGGCGGGCCGCTGCGCACCGTGCCCACGGACGTCGGGGTCGTCGACCCTGTGCCCCGGAAATCGCCGTTCACGGCCCCCGGCCGGTACCTGACGCTGACGACCTGCGACCCCGAGTGGGGACACAGCCACCGGCTGGTCGTGTGGGCGGAGCTGACCGGCACGCGCCCCGTGGGGCGGGGCGGGCCGGAGGGTTTGCCGAGGTGACTCTCCCGGCCGGGCCGCTGCCTTTAGTCTGTTCGCGTACCGCCCCTGCGGTGCGGGGAACGATCGTGGACGAAAAGGGAAGACGGAATGTACGGCTGGATCTGGCGGCATCTGCCGGGCAACGCGTGGGTACGCGCGCTGATCTCACTCGTACTGGTCCTCGCGGTGGTGTTCGTGCTGTTCCAGTACGTCTTCCCGTGGGCCGAACCGCTCCTTCCGTTCAACGATGTGACGGTGGACGAGGGATCGGGAGCCACTCCGTGAGCGCGCGCATTCTGGTCGTGGACAACTACGACAGCTTTGTCTTCAACCTGGTCCAGTACCTCTATCAGCTCGGCGCCGAATGCGAGGTGCTGCGCAACGACGAGGTCGAGCTCTCGCACGCGCAGGACGGCTTCGACGGGGTGCTGCTCTCCCCCGGCCCGGGGACGCCGGAGGAGGCGGGGGTCTGCGTCGACATGGTCCGCCACTGCGCGCAGACGGGCGTGCCGGTCTTCGGCGTCTGCCTCGGAATGCAGTCGATGGCGGTGGCGTACGGAGGGGTCGTGGACCGGGCGCCGGAGCTGCTGCACGGCAAGACCTCGCCGGTGGTGCACGAGGGCCTCGGCGTCTTCGCCGGCCTGCCGTCGCCGTTCACCGCGACCCGCTACCACTCCCTCGCCGCCGAGCCCGGGACCCTCCCCGACGAGCTGGAGGTCACGGCACGCACCGAGGACGGGATCATCATGGGCCTGCGCCACCGGGAGCACGACGTGGAGGGTGTGCAGTTCCACCCCGAGTCGGTGCTGACGGAGTGGGGCCACCGGATGCTCGCGAACTGGCTGGTGCGGTGCGGTGACGCGGGTGCCGTGGAGCGCTCGGTGGGGCTGGCCCCGGTGGTGGGCAAGGCCGTCGCGTGACCGCGCTCGCGCCGTCCGCGCCCACAGGGGGCCGGGCCGCGCGGCGCAGGGCAGCTCAGGAGGCCGCGAAGCGGGCCGCCAGGAACACCCGGAGGCGGGGCGGGCGGCGGCGCAGGCGGCCGGCCTCGGGCGGCCCGGTGGTCATCGCGAGCCGGCTCGGCGGGGAACTGTTCATCACGCTGGGCCTGGTGATGCTGCTGTTCGTCGCCTACCAGCTCTGGTACACGAACATCGTGGCGGAGCGGGCGGCGAACGGGGCCGCGGGCTCGCTCCAGCAGACGTGGCAGCGGGACCCGGACGAGGCCGGGCCCGCCGCCCCGGTGGTGTCGGCGTTCGAGCCGGGCCAGGGGTTCGCGATCCTGTACATCCCGAAGCTGGACCTGAAGGTGCCGGTGGCGGAGGGGATCAGCAAGCCGAAGGTGCTGGACCGGGGAATGGTCGGGCACTACGGGGAGGGTGCGCTCAAGACGGCGATGCCGGCGGACGCGCAGGGCAACTTCGCCGTGGCGGGCCACCGCAACACCCACGGGGAGCCTTTCCGCTACATCAACCGGCTGGTGGCGGGGGATCCCGTCGTGGTCGAGACGCGGGACGCGTACTACACGTACGAGATGACCTCGGCGCTGGCGCAGACACCGCCGACGAACGTGTCCGTGCTGAAGCCCGTGCCGGAGGGATCGGGGTTCACCTCGGCGGGCCGGTACATCACGCTGACGACCTGCACTCCGGAGTTCACCAGCACCTACCGGATGATCGTATGGGGCAGGATGACCGATGAACGCCCCCGCAGCCAGGGCCCTCCGCCCGCGCTGAACAGCCCGTAGCCGCCCTAAGGACGAATCAGCAGTGTCTCGTGCCCGCCGCCGCGCCGCGGCCCCGCCCGCAGGCCGCCGCAGTGTGCTCGCCGGGTTCCTGAGCCTGCTGGGCGAGGCCCTGATCACGATCGGCCTGGTCCTCGGCCTGTTCGTGGCCTACTCGCTGTGGTGGACGAACGTGCTCGCGGACCGGCAGGCGTCGGCCCGGGGCGACGCGATCCGCCAGCAGTGGCAGACGCCGGGACCGGAGGCCTCGAAGCCCGCGGAACCGGGGGCGCTGGACACGAAGGACGGCATCGGCTTCCTGCACGTGCCGGCGATGAGGAACGGCGAGGTGCTGGTCAAGCCGGGCACGGAGCCGGACGTCCTCAACGACGGGGTCGCGGGCTATTACAGGGACCCGGTGAAGTCGGCGCTGCCGTGGGACGCGAAGGGGAACTTCTCCCTCGCCGCGCACCGGGACGGCCACGGCGCGAAGTTCCACAACATCGACAAGGTGAAGAACGGCGACGCGATCGTCTTCGAGACCAAGGACACCTGGTACGTGTACAAGGTCTTCGCGGAGCTCCGGCAGACGTCGAAGTACAACGTGGACGTGATCAGCCCGGTCCCGAAGGAGTCGGGCAGGACCGCCCCGGGCCGCTACATCACCCTGACCACGTGCACACCGGTGTACACGTCGAAGTACCGGTACGTGGTGTGGGGCGAGCTGGTCCGCACGGAGAAGGTGGACGGCAAGCGGACGCCGCCCGCGGAGCTCGCCGGCTGACTTCCCTCGGGGAGGCCGGTCACGCGGCCGCGGAGGGTCACCCCTGCAGAACCCCGGGCCTCAGGAAGGCCCCTGTGGACGGCTGTGACGCCTCCCGGGGCGGCGATGACCCGATGGGGCCAAGGCGTCGCGGGTGAAGGCGCACGCGACCGCACAGAAGGTCGCGTCGGCCTCGTGTAGGACGGTCGCCACGCCCTCGGCCCCGTGGAAGCGTCGAAAAAGGTCCGGCCCCTCTCCACGGAGAGGGGCCGGACCTTTGTGCTGCTGCTAGCGGCGGCCGCCGCCGGTCAGGCCTCCGAAGAGGCCGCCGTCCTGCTGGCCGCCCTGCGTCGTGAAGACGTTGACCACCGAGCCGGTGTTGACCGGGAAGCCGGCGGGCGGGTCGGACTGGAACACCACCGCGTTGTCGTCCGTCGGGCCGTTGATGACCCGGCCGAACGTCAGGCCCTTGGACGCCAGTTCCTGCTTCGCCTGGGCCACGGTCCTGCCGGCCAGGGTCGGCACCTGGGTCTGCTGCGGCGCGGCCTTGGAGATCGTGATGTTGACCGTCCTGCCCACGTCGAGCTGCTCACCGGGCTGGTTGCCCTGATCGACGACGGTCCGCGGGGCGGCTCCGGGGAAGTCGATCTCGGTGACGGAGCCGAGCTTGAGCTTGACCGCCTTGAGCGCCTTCTCCGCGTCGTCCTTGGTCTTGCCCTTCAGGTCCGGGACGACCGACTTGGCCTGCTCCTTGGCGACGGTCAGCGTGATGACGCTGTTCTTCTCCGCCTCGCCACCGGTCTTGGGGGTCTGGTCGATCACGATGCCGGGGGTGCGCTCGGACTCCTGGAGCTTGCGGTCGACCTGGAAGCCCTTTTCCTTCAGTGCCTTCTCGGCCTCTTCGAATTTGAGGCCGAGGACGTCGGGGACCGACACCTTGGGCGCGCCCGAGGAGACCGTCACCGTGACGGTGGAGTCCTTCGCGACCTTGGTATCGGCCACCGGGTCCTGCTTGCAGACGATGCCCTTGGGCTGGTCGCAGGCTTCGTCGGCACCCTTGACGACCTTGAGGCCGACGTTCTCGCCGCTCTTCTGCGCCTGCTCGAGGGTCGAGCCGATGAGCTTGGGCACGCTGGGCCGGTTGTCGGCGGTGTTGTTGAAGAGGGAGCGGCCGATGAGGATCGCGCCGACCAGGACGAGGATGCCGGCCACCACGAGCAGGATCGTGGAGACCCTGCTCTTCTTCTGGCGGCGGTGCGGCCCCTGGTCGTAGCCACCGGGGCCCTGGTCGCCGTACCCGTAGCCGCCGTCGCCCGGGGGCATGGGCGGCATCATCGAGGTCTGGCCGGATTCGGTGGCGCGCAGGGCGGTGGTGGGCTGGTCGTAGCCCTGGTGTCCGTAGCCGCCCTGGTCGGGGTAGCCGTAGCCGGACGCGCCCATGGAGGCGGCGGCGGCGACGGGCTGGCCGTCGAGGCAGGCCTCGATGTCGGCACGCATCTCGTCGGCGGACTGGTAGCGGTAGTCGGGGTCCTTGACCAGGGCCTTCAGGACGATCGCGTCCATTTCGGGCGTGATCTCGGGATCGAAGTTCGACGGCGGCTGCGGTTCTTCGCGTACGTGCTGGTAGGCGACGGCCACGGGGGAGTCGCCGACGAACGGGGGCCGTACGCAGAGGAGTTCGTAGAGCAGGCAGCCCGCGGAGTAGAGGTCGGAGCGCGCGTCGACCTGCTCGCCCTTGGCCTGCTCCGGGGAGAGGTACTGGGCGGTGCCGATGACGGCCGCCGTCTGTGTCATGGTCATGCCGGAGTCGCCCATGGCGCGGGCGATGCCGAAGTCCATGACCTTGACCTGGCCGGTGCGGGTCAGCATCACGTTGGCGGGCTTGATGTCGCGGTGCACGATGCCGGCGCGGTGGGAGTACTCGAGGGCCTGGAGGATGCCGATGCACATTTCCAGGGTGCGTTCGGGCAGCAGCTTGCGCCCGGAGTGCAGCAGCTCGCGCAGGGTGGACCCGTCGACGTACTCCATCACGATGTACGGGATGGAGATGTTGTCGACGTAGTCCTCGCCGGTGTCGTAGACGGCGACGATCGCCGGGTGGTTCAGCGACGCGGCCGATTGGGCCTCGCGCCGGAACCGGGCCTGGAAGGACGGGTCGCGGGCGAGATCGGCGCGCAGGGTCTTGACGGCGACGGTACGGCCGAGCCGGGTGTCGTGGGCGAGGTAGACCTCGGCCATGCCACCGCGGCCGAGCACGTGGCTCAGCTCGTACCGGCCGCCGAGGCGACGCGGCTCTTCCATAACGTTGCAGCCCTCTCCGTCAGTCCCGACCGCACCTGTGTGTGGTCCGGCGGTGTGCTGTTCGCGCAAAGGCTACCGGCCGATCGTCTGTGATCGGTTCGCGGCCACAGGCTGATACTGGACCGGTACCGTACGCCCGGATCCGGCCGGGATCAGTGATGTGGATCACTGTGCTCCGGCGGTCCGTCGCCCCTGGATCGTTCCGGGACGATCGCTTGGTCATCGCTGGCTCTTCAGTACGGCTTCCATGACCGCCTTGGCGACCGGAGCGGCGAGGCCGCCGCCGCTGATGTCGTCGCGGGCGGTGCCTTCGCTGTCCTCGATGACGACGGCGACGGCGACGGGCGAGGAGCCGTCCGGGTTCTCGGCGTAGGAGATGAACCAGGCGTAGGGGCGCTTCTTGTTGCCCTCGCCGTGCTGGGCGGTGCCGGTCTTGCCGCCGACCTTGACGTTGTTGATCTTCGCCTTGCCGCCGGTGCCGCTGTCGACGACGTTGACCATCATCTCCTGGACCTTCTGCGCGTTGGCGGCGGAGAGCGGCCGGCTCATCTCCTGCGGCGAGTGCTTCTCGATGACGTCGAGGTTGGGCGCGGTGAGCTGGTCGACCATGTAGGGCTTCATCAGCTTGCCGTCGTTCGCGATCGCCGCGGTGACCATGGCCATCTGGAGCGGGGTGGCGGCCGTGTTGAACTGGCCGATGGCGCTCTGCGCGTTGCCGTCCTTGCCCATCTTCTTGTCGTAGACGCTGGCGAAGGCGCGGACGGGAATGTCGATCTTGTCGTTGTTGAAGCCGAACTTCTCGGCGGTCTCCACCATCTTGTCGCGGGTGACCTTGTCGCCCATGTTCGCGAAGACGGAGTTGCAGGAGATGCGCAGGGCCTCGTTGAGGCTGGCCTTGTCGCAACCGGCGTGGGAGTTCGGCAGCTGGGTCTTGGTGCCCGGCAGGAAGTACGGCTCCGGGGTGTCGGTCGGGTCGTTGATCTCCTTGACGACGCCGTGTTCGAGCGCGGCGGCCGCGGTGACGACCTTGAAGGTGGAGCCCGGCGGGTAGGTCTCGCGCAGGGCGCGGTTGACGAGGTTCTTGTCCTCGCTGTCCTTCAGTTCGACCCAGGCCTTCTCGTCGGTCTTGGAGTTGCCGGCGAAGCGGGAGGGGTCGTAGGAGGGGGTGGAGACCAGGGCGAGGACGGCGCCGGTGCGCGGGTCGATGGCGGCGACCGCGCCCTTGTTGTTGGCGAGCTTCTCGAAGGCGGCCTTCTGGGCGGCCGGGTTGAGGGTGGTGACGACGTTGCCGCCCTGCTTCTTCTCCCCGGTGAACATGCCGATGGTGCGGTCGAAGAAGAGCCGGTCGTCGTTGCCGGTGAGGATGCCGTCTTCGAGGGATTCGAGCTGGGTGGAGCCGAAGGCCTGCGAGGCGTACCCGGTGACGGGGGCCCACAGGGGGCCGTCCATATAGGTCCGCTTGTACTTGTAGTCGCTGCCGTCGGTGACCGTCGAGCCGGTGATCGGTTCGCCGTTGACGATGATGTTGCCGCGTTCGGTGGCGTACTGGGCGATCTGGACCCGGCGGTTTTCCTTGCGGGTGCTGAGTTCCTCGGCCTGGACGTACTGCAGCCAGTTGGTGCGGATCAGCAGCGCGAGGACGAGCAGCCCGCAGAACAGCGAGATGCGGCGCAGGGGCTTGTTCATGACGGGCGGACCACCTGGGTCATCTCGGAGTCGGGGGACGGGGCGGGGGCCGGGGCAGGTCGGCGTGCGGTGTCGCTGATCCGGATGAGGACGGCGATGAGGATCCAGTTCGCGAGGACGGAGGAGCCGCCGGAGGCGAGGAAGGGCATGGTCATGCCGGTGAGGGGGATGAGGCCCATGACTCCGCCGGCGACGACGAAGATCTGGAGGGCGAAGGCGCCGGACAGGCCGATGGCGAAGAGCTTGCCGAAGGGGTCGCGGGCGGCGAGGGCGGTGCGGACGCCCCGCTCGATGATGAGGCCGTAGAGCAGGAGGAAGGCCATCACGCCGGCGAGGCCGAGCTCCTCGCCGACGGTGGAGAAGATGAAGTCGGAGTTGGCGGCGAAGCCGATGAGGTCGGAGTTGCCCTGTCCCCAGCCGGTGCCGAGGACCCCGCCGGAGCCGAAGCTCATGATCGACTGGCCGACCTGCTCGCAGGCTCCGGACTTGGAGTAGCAGGCGAAGGGGTCGAGCCAGGCGTTGACGCGGGCCTTGACGTGGCTGGCGGTGGCGCCGACGACGGTGGCTCCGCCGACCGACATGAGCAGGCCGATGACGATCCAGCTGGTCCGCTCGGTGGCGACGTACAGCATGATCACGAACATGCCGAAGAAGAGCAGCGAGGTGCCGAGGTCGTTCTCGAAGACGAGGACGAGCAGGCTCATCGCCCAGATCATCAGGATCGGGCCGAGGTCGCGGCCGCGCGGCAGGTAGAGGCCCATGAAGCGGCGGCTGGCCAGGGCGAGGGCGTCGCGCTTCACCATGAGATAACCGGCGAAGAAGATCGCGATGACGATCTTCGCGAACTCGCCGGGCTGGATGGAGAAGCCTCCGACGCTGATCCAGATCTTGGCGCCGAAGACGTCCGCGCCCAGGCCCGGGATGACGGGCAGGATCAGCAGGACCAGGGCGCCGGCCATGGAGATGTACGTGAACCGCTGCAGGACGCGGTGGTCCTTGAGGATCAGCAGGACGGCGGCGAACAGGGCGATGGCGACCGCCGTGTACATCATCTGGCGGGGCGCGGAGGGGGTGAAGTTGCCGAAGGAGCGCTTGGCGAGGTTCTGCAGCCGCTCGGACTGGTCGAGGCGCCAGATCAGGACGAGGCCCAGCCCGTTGAGGAGGGTGGCCAGCGGCAGCAGCAGCGGGTCGGCGTACTTCGCGTACCGGCGTACGACGAGGTGCGCGATCCCGGCGAGGGCGCCGAGGCCGAGGCCGTAGAGCACCATGCCGGGGGGCAGCTCGCCGTGGATCGACAGGCCCACGTTGGCGTAGGCGAAGATCGGGATGACCACGGCGAAGGCGAGCAGCAGGAGCTCGGTGTTCCGCCGGCTCGGCAGCTCGATGGCGCCGATGGTGGTCGTGTTGGTGACAACGCTCATGGTGTGGCAGGCCCCCTGTGCCCGCGAGTGTCTACTGCTTGCCGCAGAGGCTGACCACTTGCTGCTCCGCGGGAGTCAGAGTGGAGCCCGGTGTCTGGTTCTGCGCCTCGGCGTTGCGGCGTTCCTCGTCCTTCTTGCAGGCGGAGACCTGTACGCCGAGGTCGTCGAGCTTCTCGCGGGCGACGTCGAGGCTGCCCTCGCTGATGGTGGCCTCGACGAGCTTCCGCTTGAAGGGCGGCAGGTACTTCAGTTCGATGTCGGGGCGGTCGGTCTCCACCTTGGAGAGCTCCAGCGGTCCGAGTTTCGGGCTGATGCCGCGGAAGAGCGCGACGTGCTCGCCCTTCACGCCGACGTAGAACTGCGTCTGGGTCCAGCGCCAGCCGGCGTAGAGGCCGCCGCCGACGGCGCCGGCGACGAGGAGCAGGACCAGCGTACGGGTGGTCCACTTGCGCCCTTTGCCGCGGCGTCTGCGGGGGTGGTCGTACGTGTCCTCGTAGCCGGAGTCCGCGTCGTAGGACTCGGCTTCGCCGAAGCTGCCGTAGGCGCCGCCCTGGCCCTGGTCGCCGTATCCGTAGCCGCCCGCCTCGCCGCTGCCGGGGGGGCCGAAGGCGCCGGCGGGCGGAGCGGCCTGGCGGCCGAGGCCCGAGGCACGGCCGGCCGGGGTCTCCATGGCGTTGCCGCCGTCGAAGAGCTGGTGCTGGTTCTCGGCGACCGCGCCGACGACGACGGGGGTGTCGCTGACCTGGGCGGCGAGGGTGTCGCCGCTGTCGGTGTCGAGCACGTCGGCGACGATGCAGGTGATGTTGTCGGGTCCGCCGCCGCGCAGGGCGAGCTGGATGAGCGACTGCACGGTCTCGCGGGGGCCGTGGTAGTCGGCGAGGGTCTCTTCGAGGGTCTGGTGGGAGACCACGCCGGAGAGTCCGTCGGAGCAGATGAGGTAGCGGTCGCCGGCACGGACCTCGCGGATGGAGAGGTCGGGTTCGACGATGTCGCCGCTGCCGAGTGCCCGCATCAGGAGGGAGCGCTGCGGGTGGGTGGTGGCTTCCTCTTCGGTGATGCGGCCCTCGTCGACGAGGCGCTGCACCCAGGTGTGGTCCTGGGTGATCTGGGTGAGGACGCCGTCGCGGAGCAGGTAGGCGCGGGAGTCTCCGACATGGACGAGGCCGAGGCGCTGGCCGGTCCACAGCAGGGCGGTGAGCGTGGTGCCCATGCCCTCGAGCTGGGGGTCCTCCTCGACCATGACGCGCAGCTGGTCGTTGGCGCGCTGCACGGCCGTGGCGAGGGAGGTGAGGATGTCGGAGCCCGGGACGTCGTCGTCGAGCTGCACGAGGGTGGAGATCACCTCGGAGCTCGCGACCTCGCCGGCGGCCTGGCCTCCCATGCCGTCGGCGATCGCGAGGAGACGGGGTCCGGCGTAGCCGGAGTCCTCGTTCCCCTCACGGATCATGCCTTTGTGCGATCCGGCGGCGAACCGCAGGGACAGACTCATGCGCACCTCGCCGGTCGGCTCCGGGTACAACCGGTCTCGAGCCACACTGCCCACCCTCCGGTCGGGAGCGCGCACGTGTCCGTGTCCTCGGTGGGACGGATCACCGCCGCGCGCTCGCTCCGCTCGCTCATTCTCGTACTACTTCCGCAGCTCGATGACGGTCTTGCCGATGCGGATCGGGGCGCCCGGCGGAATGGGCGTCGGGGTGGTCAGCCGGGTCCGGTCGAGATACGTGCCGTTGGTGGACCCGAGATCCTCGACGATCCACTGGCCGTCCCGGTCGGGGTAGATCCTGGCATGGCGGCTGGACGCGTAGTCGTCGTCCAGCACGATCGTCGAGTCGTGGGCGCGGCCCAGCGTGATCGTCTGGCCGGCGAGGGCCACCGTGGTTCCCGTGAGGGTGCCCTCGGACACGACGAGCTTGGTGGGCGCACCGCGGCGCTGGCGCTGCTGCGGTGGCGCGGCCTGGCGCCCCGGCTGCTGCGGGGCGGTGCCCGCGCCGCCGCGGCGGGAGCCGCGCTGCGTCACTCTCGTTCCGAAGAGGTCGCTGCGGATGACCTGTACGGCCACGATGACGAACAGCCACAGAACGGCTAGGAAACCCAGCCGCATGACCGTCAGGGTCAGCTCTGACATTGCCCCCGCTTCACCCTTCGGCTTGCCGGTAAATGATGGTGGTGCTGCCCACGACGATCCGCGAGCCGTCGCGGAGCGTAGCGCGGGTGGTGTGCTGCCCGTCCACCACGATGCCGTTGGTGGACCCGAGATCCTGGATCGTCGAGGGCGTTCCGGTCCGGATCTCACAGTGCCGGCGCGAGACGCCGGGGTCGTCGATCCGCACGTCGGCTTCCGTGCTTCGGCCGAGTACGAGCGTGGGGCGCGAGATCTGGTGGCGGGTGCCGTTGATCTCGATCCAGTGGCGCTTGGGGGCGCCGGAGGCCGCGGCCGCGCCGGGTCCGCCGGGGGCGGGCCGCCGGGCGCCGGATCCGCCGGGGGGCGGGGCGCTGGGCATGGGCGGTGCGGCGACCGGGGGGTAGCCGTAGCCGCCCTGGACCGATGCACCGCCCTGCTGCCGGCCCTGGGGGGCCTGCGGCTGGGAGGTGCTGGCGGCGAGGGTGCGGCTGCGGACCCGGTAGAGACCGGTGTCGAGGTCGTCGGCCTTCTCCAGGTGGACCTTGATGGGGCCCATGAAGCTGTAGCGCTGCTGCTTGGCGTAGTCGCGGACGAGGCCCGCGAGCTCGTCGCCGAGCTGCCCGGAGTAGGGGCTCAGGCGGTCGTAGTCGCCGGCGCTGAGTTCGACGATGAAGTCGTTGGGGACGACGGTCCGCTCGCGGTTCCAGATGGTGGCGTTGTTGTCGCACTCCCGCTGGAGGGCTCCGGCGATCTCCACCGGCTGGACCTCGGACTTGAACACCTTGGCGAAGGTGCCGTTCACCAGACCTTCGAGTCGCTGCTCGAACCGCTTCAGAACTCCCATGGGGCACCTCCTCCGTCGTTGTCGCCCTGTACTGCTTACTGATCGTATCCACGCGTGGCGGATTCGGGTGGTTCCCCATCGGTCCTGTGCGGACGAGTGTTGGTCCTCACAAGGGATCGTAGGGGCGCCCCAAGGACAGTGTCCCGCACCAGGAGCGGAGTGCGGGAGGGGCCGTCCCGGGCGGTGTGCGGGGGTGCGGGGAAAGCGATGTGATTCCACCCCGTCCTCCGTGCTAATGTTTCGACGTCGCCAGGGGAACGGCCCGAAAGGGAAGATTCACTGGGGCGCCGCTCGGGCGAGTGGCGGAACGGCAGACGCGCTGGCTTCAGGTGCCAGTGTCCTTCGGGACGTGGGGGTTCAAATCCCCCCTCGCCCACATCGACGAAACGGTCGTCATCGCGAAAGCGGTGGCGGCCGTTTCGTGTTGTGCGTTCGCGGTCCCGGTCGACGGGTGGGCCGGGGGCGGTGGACGTGACGTAGACCACGGTGGGCGGCCGTCGCTGACGCGTGGTCAGGCCCGGGGGCCGGGGTCGCCGTCGCGCCGGGTCCGGGCCGCCGTCGTGCCGGGTCAGACTTTCGCGGCCGGCTCTACGCCCGCGGCTCGACGTTCGTCGTGACCGGCTCGACTTTCGTCGCGCGGGGCGCGACGAAAGAGGGCGGCCGGGGGTGCGGCGGGATGTCTAGGGTCAACCGCGTGGATGCGAAGGCGATGACGCGTGCGGGCCGGGACTGGCTGAAGGGGCCGGAGCCCTGGACCGGGCGGATGCTGGCGGGGGATCTGGCGCTGGCCGGGATCCTGGCCCTGCTCGGCCTGGGCGTCGAGGAGCTCGACAAGGGCTCCGGGCGGCGGATGCTGGCGAGTGCCGTGGTCGTGCTGGCGCTGACCCTGCTGCGGCGGCGAATACCGTCGACGACGCTCGTGGCGGGCTCGGCGGTGAGCGCGTTCCTGCCCGGCACGGTCCTGATCACGGCTCTGCTGGGCTGGTCGGCGGGGCGACGGATCGTCGGGGTGGGCCGGGCGGGGGCCGCCTTCACCCTGGCGTTCCTGGCGTCGGTCGGGCTGAGCGTGGTGCACGAGTGGGCGCAGATGCGGCCGCTCCTGGTGGTCGTGTTCTCCACGCTGATGTTCCTGGCGACGACGGTGATGCCGGGTCTGGCCAGCCGGTACTGGTCGCAGCGCCGGACGCTGCTGCGTGCGCTCCAGGAGCGCAACGGGCAGCTGCTGCGCGAGCGGGCGATGGTGGCCGGGCAGGCGAGGCTGCGCGAGCGGCAGCGGATCGCCCAGGACATGCACGACAGCCTCGGCCACCAACTGGCGCTGATCTCGGTGCACACGGGTGCGCTGGAGGTGGATCCGAAGATCACCGACCGCCAGCGCGAGGCGGTGGGGGTGCTGCGCCAGGCGTCGGTGGCGGCGATGCACGAGCTGCGGGAGGTCGTCGGCATCCTGCGGGACGGGGTCGAGGCGCCGGTGCCCGTGGAGGAGGCGGCGCAGCCCGCGGCCCGCGGGGTGGCCGGCATCGCGGGGGTCGTGGAGGCGGCGCGGGGCGCGGGGACCGATGTGCGGATGTCCGTCTCGGGCCAGCCGCGGCCGCTCGTGGCGGCCTGCGACCACGCCGCCTACCGGATCGTGCAGGAGGCGCTGACGAACGCGTACAAGCACGCTCCGGGGGCCCCGATCACGGTGGAGCTGCGGTACGAGGACGACTCGCTGGTGGTGGAGATCGCCAACGGTCCGGCGGCCGGTCCCGGGGCCGGTGAGGTGGTGTCGGGCGGGCAGGGGCTGACGGGACTGCGCGAGCGGGCCCGCCTGGTCGGCGGGATGGTGTACGCGGGAGCGGTCGAGGGCGGCGGGTTCCGGGTGGCCGGAGTGCTCCCGTACGGGGCGGAGCCCGCCGGGGTGGAGGACGTCGCCGACGACTTCGGCCAGCAGGCGCAGGCCCGGGGGCTGCGGGGCGGGCCGCCGATGGACTGGGACGCGGTGGACCGGGAGCTGGCCGTACGGGTGCGCAGCCGCAGCGGCGGTTTCGCGCTGGGCTGTGGCATCGCCTTCGCGGCCGTGGTGCTCATGGTGATCGTGCTCGGTGCGGCGGTGGCCCTGCTGGTCGGCTCGATGAGCGATGCGCTGCTCGACCGGGACGAGTTCGACGCGGTGCGGGTGGGCGAATCGGAGCAAGCCGTGCGGGACCGGCTGCCGAGCGGTGAGAGCTTCCTGACCGCCGGGGCGGAGGGCAAGGGGCCGCCGCGGCCGGAGGGCTCGCAGTGTCTGGCGCTGCTGGCGGGCGACGACGGCTCGGGCTCCTTGGGGACCGACCTGATTTTCCGGTTCTGCTTCAAGGACGGCAAGCTCGTGGACAAGCAGGCTTACGAGGTCAAGCAGTAGGAGCGCGGGTGCAAGCCGAAGTGATCCGAGTGGTGATCGCCGATGACGAGCCGCTGATCCGGGCCGGGATCAGGATGATCCTGACGTCGGCGCCGGACATCGAGGTCGTCGCGGAGGCGGTGAACGGGCGGGAAGCGGTGGACCTGGCCCGCGCACACGCGCCGGACGTGGTGCTGCTGGACATCCAGATGCCGGTGATGGACGGGCTGACCGCGCTGGGGGAGCTGGGGCGGGCCGTGCCGGAGGTGCGGGCGCTGATCCTGACGACCTTCGGGGAGAAGGAGAACGTGCTGCGGGCGCTGGGCCAGGGCGGTGCGGGGTTCCTGCTGAAGGACTCGGCGCCGGGCGAGCTGATCGGGGCCGTCCGGGCGGCCGCGGCCGGGGACGCGTACCTCTCGCCGTCGGCGACGCGCCACGTGGTGGACCAGCTGGCGTCGGGGAAGGCGGTGGCGCGCGGCGAGGAGGCCCGGCGCCAGGTCGCGGCGCTGAGCGAACGCGAGCGTGGGGTCCTCGCGCTGCTGGGGGAGGGCCTGTCGAACGCGGACGCGGGGCGGCGGCTGCACATGAGCGAGGCGACCGTGAAGACGTACGTGAGCCGGATCCTGGCGAAGCTGGGCTGCGAGAACAGGGTGCAGGCCGCGCTGCTGGCCAGGGACGCCGGGCTGTAGATACCGTCAGCCCGTTCCGGAAGCGATCAGATGTACGGGTGGGGGCGGCGCGCATGGCGACGGTAGCGGGGTATCGGATACCGGAAGTGACGGGGTTCGCGCCGCGGGTGGTGGCCGGCTCGCCGAAGGAGGAGGGCAAGGCGCTGCGCGGGCGCGTGCCGCGGGCGGCGCACGCTGCCTTCGAGGCGCCTGCCGGGCGCCCGGACGCCGTGCGGGCGGTGGAGGAGTCCAATGTCGGCCGGGTTCCCGAACTGGCGCCGATCCGGGTGGGCCGGATGGCCGCGAACCCCTTCGCGTTCCTGCGCGGGGCGGCCGGGCTGATGGCCCACGACCTGTCCGGCGGTCCGGTGACCGGGATCGGCGCGCAGATATGCGGGGACGCGCACGCGGCGAACTTCGGACTGTACGGGGACGCGCGCGGGCGGCTGGTCATCGACCTGAACGACTTCGACGAGACCGTGTTCGGTCCGTGGGAGTGGGACGTGAAGCGGCTGGCGGCCTCGCTGGTGCTGGCCGGCCGGGTGGCGGGCGCGGACGAGGACACCTGCCGGGCGGCCGCGCTGGACGCGGTGGGCGCCTACCGGCGGACCATGCGGCTGCTGGCCCGGCTGCCCGCGCTCGACGCGTGGAACGCCATCGCGGACGAGGAACTGGTCTCGCACACCGATGCCCGCGATCTGCTGGGCACGTTGGAGCGGGTCTCGGAGAAGGCCCGCAACAACACCTCGGCGCGGTTCGCGGCCAAGTCGACGGTGGTCGCGGCGGACGGCAGCCGGCGTTTCGTGGACGCGCTGCCCGTGCTGCGGCGGGTCGGGGACGGGGAGGCGGCGGCCGTGGCGGCCGCGCTGGGACCGTACCTGCACACGCTCCAGGGAGACCGGCTGCCACTGCTGGCCCGGTACGCGATCCACGACGTGGCCTTCCGCGTGGTGGGGACGGGGAGCGTGGGCACGCGTTCGTACGTGGTGCTGCTGCTGGACCACCGCGGCGAGCCGCTGGTGCTGCAGGTCAAGGAGGCGCGCCCCTCGGTGCTGCTGCCGCACCTGCCCGCGCTGGGCTTCGTCTCGGCGCCGGAGGAGCACGAGGGGCGCCGGGTGGTGGCCGGACAGAAGCGGATGCAGGTGGTCTCGGACATCATGCTGGGCTGGACCACGGTGGAGGGCCGGCCCTTCCAGGTGCGGCAGTTCCGCAATCGCAAGGGCAGCGTGGATCCGGCGGCGCTGGCCGTCGACCAGATCGACGACTACGGGCGGATGACCGGGGCCCTGCTGGCCCGGGCGCACGCGCACAGCGTCGACCCGCGGCTGCTGGCCGGGTACTGCGGGAAGAACGAGGAGCTGGACGAGGCGATGGCCGCCTTCGCCGTGGCCTACGCGGACCGGACCGAAGCCGACCACGCCGACCTGGTGGCGGCGGTCCGCAGCGGGCGGATCGCGGCGGAGACCGGGGTCTAGAGCCCGTCGCGACGGCTGTCTCGCGGGCGGACCGTGTTTCACGTGAAACATGGTCCGCCCGGGGTGGCCGTAGGCTGGCCGGGTGAGCGAGCAGACCGAGCAGACAGTCCCTGGCGAATCCGGCGATGTGGGCGAGGAGCGTCCCGAGGCGCGCTTGGAGCGGGCCGTGCGGGCCGCCGAGCAGGCGCTGATCGAGTTCGAGATCGCGGTGGAGACCTTCCGGGTCGAGGTGGAGAACTTCTCCCGCCTGCACCACCAGAAGCTCGGCCCGATGTACTCGCGGCTCGACGAACTGGACGCCCTGATCGCCGAGGCCAGGGCGGCCCGTACCGGCGATCCGGAGGATCTGCGGCGTGCGCGGGACGCGCGGTCGCTGGTGATGCCGATGCCCGGGGTGGACGAGCTGTTCCACGACTGGCTGGACTCGGACGGGATCTCCGACGATGCGGCCGCGATGCTCACCGACCGGCCCGTGCGGCCGCCGGAGCGGGTGCGCCCCTCGGAGGAGGTGCGCCGCCTCTACCGCGAGCTGGTCCGCAAGGCCCACCCGGACCTCGCCCAGGACGACGCGGAGCGGGAGCGCCGCGACGCCTTCATCGCGCGGGTCAACGCCGCGTACGGGCGGGGTGAGGAGCAGCTGCTGCGCGAGCTGGCCGAGGAGTGGGCGGCCGGTCCGGCGCCCGAGGAGGCGGCGCCCGGCGGGAGCGGGGAGCTGTATGCCCGCCTGGAGTGGCTGGCGCGCCGCAAGGAGCTGCTGTCGCTGGTGGCCAAGGAGCTGGAGGACAGCGCGATCGGGTCGATGCTGAGGATGGCGCCCGAGGACCCGGACCGGCTGCTGGAGGAGATCGCGGAGCAGCTGCTGGCGCAGGTCTCCGAGCGGGAGGCGGAGCTGGCCGCGGCGCTCGCCGCGCAGTGACCCGGTGGGTCCGGGGCGCCGGCGGGCTGAATCCCGCCGGGTGCGTCGGATAGGTTGGCAGCACATCCGTGACGAGAGAAGGCGACAGCTATGAACTTCGGACCGCTTCCCTCGGTGGACGCTGCCGCGGTGCCCTCCGAAGGCTTGGTCCTCGACGTCCGTGAGGACGACGAATGGGCTGCCGGCCATGTCGAGGGTGCGCTGCACATCCCGATGAGCGACTTCGTGGGCCGCTTCGGTGAGCTGACGGAGGCGGTCGAGGACGGCCGCCGGGTGTACGTGATGTGCCGGGTCGGCGGCCGCTCCGCCCAGGTCACCCAGTACCTGGTGCGCCAGGAGATCGACGCGGTGAACGTCGACGGCGGCATGCAGGCATGGGACGGCGCCGGGCGCCCGATGGTGACGGACAACGGGAACCCGGCCTTCGTGCTGTAGTCGCAGCCGCTGTCAGGCGAGGGGGTGGGCGGCCAGCAGGTCGCCCAGGGCTTCCTCGTGCGCGGCGGCCGGCCCGAGCTGGAGCTCCAGCTGCTTGGCCCACGCGTGGTAGCGGTGCAGCGGGTAGTCGGTGTCGGCTCCGAAGCCGCCGTGCAGGTGCTGGGCGGTCTGCACGACCCGGCGCACACCCTCCGAGGCCCAGATCTTGGCGACGGCGACATCACCCGAGCTGGGCAGCGGGCCGCCCGCGCCGCCGGTCGCCGCGTCGAGCCGCCATGCGGCCTGCCAGAGGGTGACCTCCATGGCGCGCAGGTCGATGTAGCGGTCGGCGGCCTGGACGGCGACGGCCTGGAAGGTGGCCACCGGGAATCCGAACTGCTCGCGCCTGCTCGTGTACTGGCTGGTCATGGCGAGGACGCCCTCTCCGAGGCCGAGCGCGAGGGCGCAGGTCCCGGTGGCGAGGAGCTGGCGGAGCCGGTCCCAGGCGCCGGGGGCGTCGATGAGGTGAGCGCGGGGCACCCGTACGCCGTCCAGGGCGAGTTCGGCGAGCCGCTCCCCGCTGGTGGAGACCTGCTCGGCGAGGGCGAGGCCTTCGGCGGTGCGCGGGATCAAGGCGAGGACGGCCCCGCCTTCGCCGGTGTGGGCGGGTACGGCGATCCAGTCGGCGCTGTGCGCCCAGGGAACGGCGGTCTGCGTGCCGTCCAGGATCCAGTCGCCGCCGACGCCCTCGCGGCGGGCGGTGACGGCGAGTTCGGCCGGGTCGTGGCCGGAGAGGCCGTGCGCGGCGGCGGTGAGCACGAGGCTCCCGCGCCCGGCGCCGGGCAGCAGGGCGGCGGCCAGTTCGGGGCTGCCGTGGGCCTGTATGGCCATGGCGGCGGCGCAGTGTTCCAGCAGTGGCACCCGGGCCAGTACCCTCGCGGCTTCGCGCAGCACCAGGCACAGCGCGATGGCGTCCAGGCCGGCGCCGCCGTGCTCCTCGGCGAGGACCAGGCTCAGCAGGTCGGATCCGGCGAGCCTGGCCCACAGCCGACGGTCGAAGTCGTCGGCGACGGCTCCCGGGGTGAGCGCGGGACTGGGCACGCCGTCGGGCGCGACGTCCGCGAACACGGCCCGGGCCGCCTCGACGGCCGCCTGCTGCTCCTCGGTGAAGGTGAAGTCCACTGCCGGTCCTCCCGTTCTGATCTGACGGGGCGTCAAGATAGAGCAGGTTCTCTGAAATGGACAGGCCTGGAAGACGGACGGGGCCGGGGCTACCGGTCGAAGTCGATCTCCACGTCCTCCGTCACCGGGTGCGACTGACAGGCCAGCACGAACCCGGCCTCGGTCTCCTCCGCCTCCAGCGCGAAGTTCCGCTCCATCCGGACCTCTCCCGCCACGAGGAACGCCCGGCAGGTGCCGCACACCCCGCCCTTGCAGGCGTACGGGGCGTCCGCGCGGTTGCGGAGCACGGCGTCCAGCAGGGATTCCCCGTCCTGGACCGGCCAGGTCCCGGAACGGCCGTCGAGCCGTGCGGTGACCCGTCCGTGGGAGGGGGCGGGCCCGGACGCGGCGGCGCGGGCCGGCGCCGTGATGTCCTCGACGTGGAAGATCTCCTCGTGCACCCGGGTCCGTACGACGCCGAGGGCGCCCAGGGCCCGCTCCGCCCCCTGGACCAGGCCGTATGGTCCGCACAGGAACCAGCCCGTCACGTCGGCGACCGGCAGCAGCGCGGGCAGCAGGGCGGCCAGGCGCTCCTCGTCCAGGCGCCCGGAGGGCAGGCCGGATTCCTGCTCCTCCCGGGAGAGGACCGTGACCAGCTGGAACCGCGCCGGATACCGGTCTTTGAGGTCGGCGACCTCCTCCAGGAACATCGTCGACGCCGCCGTGCGGTCGCTGCGCACGAGGCAGAAGCGGGCGTCGGGGCGGGCGGCCAGCAGGCTCGCCGCGATGGACAGCACGGGGGTGATCCCGCTGCCGCCGACGATCGCCGCGTAGTGCGCGGCGGCGGGTGCGGCGGCCGGGTCCAGGACGAACCTGCCGGCCGGGACCATCACGTCCAGCACGTCGCCGGCGGCGATCTCCTTGTGCGCGAAGGTGGAGAACTCGCCGCCCTCCACCAGGCGCACCCCGACCCGCAGCTCCGCCGGGCCGGGGCCCTGCGGCCCCGGGGCGGGGGAGCAGATCGAGTAGGTGCGGCGGATCTCCTCACCCTGTGCGGCGGCGCGGCGCAGGGTGAGGTGCTGGCCGGGGGCGTGCCGGTAGTCCTCGCGCAGCTCCTGCGGGACCCGGAGGGTCAGGGCCACCGAGTCGTCGGTGAGCCGGTCGACTGCCGCCACCGTCAGCGGGTGGAACGCGCCGTGGCGGGGTGCAGCCATCTACAGCTCCTTGAAGTGGTCGAACGGTTCGCGGCAGGCGGTGCAGCGGCGCAGCGCCTTGCAGGCGGTGGAGGAGAACCGGCTGAGCAGCTCGGTGTCGGTCGATCCGCAGTGCGGGCAGCGGACCGACAGGGTGAGCGGGACCGGCCCGTCGGCCGCGTGGGGGCGCGGCGGGGCGATGCCGAACTCGGCGAGCTTGCGCCGGCCCTCGGCGCTGATGTCGTCGGTCGACCATGCGGGGGCCAGCACGGTGGTCACCCGCACCTTGGGTATGCCGTGGCCGGTGAGGGCCCGCTCGATGTCGGCGGACATGGCCTCGATGGCGGGGCAGCCGGTGTAGGTGGGAGTGAGGGTGACCTCGGCGTGGCCGTCCTCGTAAACCCGCACCCCCCGCACCACGCCGAGCTCGCCGAGGGTGAGCACGGGCAGCTCGGGGTCCGGAACGGAGCCGGCCAGCTCGGTCAGCTCCGCCTCCAGGCGGGTCGTCCCGGCGCCGGCGGTCACCACGACGCCCCCGGGTGGCTGCGGTGCAGGTGCTGCATCTCGGCGAGCAGCCGGCCGAAGGGCTCGGTGTGCAGGCCCTGCCGTCCGGCTCCGGCCGCCCAGGCGCCGGTGCGCGGCCCCTCGGGCAGTGCGAGCCCGGCCCGCTCCAGTACGCCGGTCAGCGAGGCGAGCCAGCGCTCTTCCAGGGCGGCCCAGTCCAGGCCTTCGAGTCCCTCCACCGGCTGGAACATCTCCCCGGTGTACTTCCACAGGGCGTCCAGGGCGGCCCGCATGCGGCCGCGGCTCTCCTCGGTGCCGTCGCCGAGCCGCAGGGTCCACTGCTCGGCGTGGTCGCGGTGGTAGGCGGTCTCCTTGACGGCCTTGGCCGCCAGCGGGGCGATCGGGCCGTCCCCGCGCGCCAGTTCCGCGTAGAGCTCGTGCTGGTGGAGGGAGAAGTAGAGCTGCCGGGCGATGGTGTGGGCGAAGTCGCCGTTGGGCTGCTCGACCAGCTGGAGGTTGCGGAAGGAGCGCTCCTCGCGCAGGAACGCCAGCTCGTCCTCGTCGCCGGCCATGGACAGCAGGATGCGGGCCTGGCCGAGCAGGTCGAGGGCGATGTTGGCGAGCGCGACCTCCTCCTCCAGGACGGGTGCGTGCCCCGCCCATTCGCCGAGGCGGTGGGAGAGGATCAGGGCGTCGTCGCCGAGGGCGAGGGCCGCCGCCGTGGTCGCCCCGGTGGTCGCGGCGGTGGTGTCGGTGCCGGTCACAGGTGGCTCACCCCCTCCGGGATGTCGTAGAACGTCGGGTGCCGGTAGGGCTTGTCGGCGGACGGGGCGAAGAACGGGTCCCGCTCGTCCGGCGAGGAGGCGGTGATCTCGGTGGAGGGCACCACCCAGATCGAGATGCCCTCGTTGCGCCGGGTGTAGAGGTCGCGGGCGTTGCGCAGGGCCATCTCCGCGTCGGGGGCGTGCAGGCTTCCCGCGTGCGTGTGCGACAGACCACGCCGCGAACGCACGAACACCTCCCACAGTGGCCAGTTCTGCGTCATACCCGTGCCTCCTCGTTCTTCTCGGCGTGCTGTGCCGCCTGCTTCTCCGCATACGCCGCGGCCGCGTCGCGCACCCAGGCGCCTTCCTCGTGTGCCCTGCGGCGCTGGCTTATGCGCTGCTCGTTGCACGGACCGTTGCCCTTGAGCACGTTCCAGAACTCCGCCCAGTCGATGGCGCCGAAGTCGTGGTGCCCGCGCTCCTCGTTCCACTTCAGGTCCGGGTCGGGCAGGGTCAGGCCGAGGGCCTCGGCCTGCGGGACGGCGATGTCGACGAACCGCTGGCGCAGCTCGTCGTTCGAGTGCCGCTTGATCCGCCAGGCCATCGACTGCGCCGAGTGGGCCGACTCGTCGTCCGGCGGGCCGAACATCATCAGCGAGGGCCACCACCAGCGGTCGACCGCGTCCTGGGCCATCGCGTGCTGCGCCTCGGTGCCCTTGGACAGGGTCATGAGGAGCTCGAAGCCCTGGCGCTGGTGGAAGGACTCCTCCTTGCAGATCCGGACCATGGCGCGCGCGTACGGCCCGTAGGAGCAGCGGCAGATCGGTACCTGGTTGGTGATCGCCGCGCCGTCCACGAGCCAGCCGATGGCGCCGACGTCGGCCCAGGTCAGGGTCGGGTAGTTGAAGATCGAGGAGTACTTCTGCTTGCCCGCGTGGAGCTTGTCGAGCAGCTCGTCGCGGCTGGTGCCCAGGGTCTCGGCCGCGCTGTAGAGGTACAGCCCGTGGCCCGCCTCGTCCTGCACCTTGGCCATCAGGATCGCCTTGCGGCGCAGCGAGGGCGCGCGGGTGATCCAGTTGGCCTCGGGCTGCATTCCGATGATCTCGGAGTGGGCGTGCTGGGCCATCTGGCGGACGAGGGAGGCGCGGTACTCCTCGGGCATCCAGTCGCGCGGTTCCACGCGCTCCTCCGCCGCGACGGCCGCGTCGAAGGCCGCCGCGAGCTGTGCGCCCAGATCAGCAGCCATGTCCGTCCCATCCGTCCCGTCTGTCCCGAGGGCCGTTTCCGGCCCCGTCTCCGGGGTCACTGCAACCATCCCGGCCCCTTGTCCGTGTGTGTCGGCCGGCCGTCTGGCCACCCGACCGACCGATCGTTCGGTTCATCCTCTTCAATGGTGAGACGGCGGCCCGTAGGGTGTCAACCTCTGAGGTCAACCCTGTGGACGCCGGACGATCGGGGCGGGATGGATTCGAACGAGCACGAGCCCGCCGGAAGGGCCGCTCCGCCACCCCCGAGGGCGCCCGGAATAGCGGGTCTGTCCACCCCGTACCGGATCGTCGCCGCGCTCGCCCTCGGGGCTGTCGCGGTCGCCACCTGCGGACATCTCGTCCTGGTGTTCCTGCACGTCGCCCCGGCGAACACGGTGAGCCGGCAGCACGCGAAGACGGTCGACGGCTGGATCTACCCCGAGTTCGAACAGAACTGGAAGCTCTTCGCCCCCAATCCGCTCCAGCAGAACATCGCGGTGCAGGTGCGCGCCCAGGTGCGCACCGCCGACGGCGAGCTCACCACCACCGACTGGCGCGACCTGAGCGCCGAGGACGGCGCGGCCATCCGGCACAGCCTGCTGCCGAGCCACACGGAACAGAACGAGCTCCGCCGGGCCTGGGACTTCTTCACCGGCTCGCACGACGAGGACAACAAGCCGAACGGCGAGCGCGGCACGCTGTCCGAGGCGTACCTGCGGCGGATCGCGGTGGACCGGCTCACCCCGGCCCACCCCGGCGGGCGCCTCCTGCGGGTCCAGCTGCGCTCGGCGACGCGGGCGGTGGACGCGCCCGAGTGGAGCGGCGAGAAGACCGACACCCAGACCTACTACCGGGAGCTGCCGTGGTGGACGGTGTGAGACTCCGGGCCTCCGCGGGGCGGGCGCTGGCGAAGGCCACCGGACAGGCCATGGGCCCGTACCAGAGCGCCGTGATCCGCATCGGTTTCGCCGGGACCTGGCTCTTCTTCCTGCTGCGCGAGTTCCCGCAGCGCGGCGAGCTGTACGGGCCGGACGGGCCGTGGAGCTGGGAGCTGGCGCAGCGGCTGATCGCCTCCAACGGGGCCTTCACGGTGCTGATGTGGTCCGACTCGACGCTGTGGTTCGAGATCGTCTACGCGGTGTCCGTGCTGGCGAGCGTGGGGCTGCTGCTGGGCTGGCGGACACGGGCCACGTCCGTGGTGTTCATGGCCGGGGTGCTCTCGCTGCAGAACCGCAGCGTGTTCATGGGCGACGGCGGGGACAACGTCATCCACCTGATGGCGCTCTACCTGGTCCTGACCCGGTGCGCGCAGGTGTGGTCCCTGGACGCGCGGCGGTCCCGGCTGCGCGGTTCGGCCTGCGCGGGGGCCGCCGGGCCGGCGCTGTGGGCGGTGCTGGGCGCGGTGTTCGCGTACGGGGCGGTGACCGGGCGGTTCAGTGACGGCTGGCTTGCGGCCTTCGCGGCGGTCTGGGTGGCCTGCGCGCTGTGGTGGGTGGTGGACCGGTACGAGCCGGAGGGACAGGGGCGCGCGACGCTGGACGTGCTGGCCAACCTGCTGCACAACGCCGGGATGCTGGTGATCATGGCAGAGGTCTGCCTGATCTACGCGACGGCGGGCTGGTACAAGATCCAGGGTTCGCGGTGGCAGGACGGGACGGCGCTGTACTACCCGCTGGGGCTCGACTACTTCACCCCGTGGCCGGGGCTGTCGGCGCTGCTGGCGAGCAGCGGGACGCTGGTGATGCTGCTGTCGTACGGGACGGTGGCGGTGCAGGTGGCGTTCCCGTTCACCCTGTTCAACCGGCGGATCAAGAACGTGCTGCTGGGCCTGATGATGCTGGAGCACGCCGGGATCGCGGTGCTGTTGGGCCTGCCGTTCTTCTCCCTGGCGATGATCGCCGCCGACGCGGTGTTCCTGCCGACGGTGTTCCTGGTCTGGCTGGGCGCCCGGGTCGCCGCGCTGCGGCCCCGCCGGGGTCCGGTCCTGGCGGCCCCGCCGGACGCCGAGCCGGCCCCGGTGTCCGCCGGGTCCGCCCTGACCTGACCTGCGGCGCCGTCTCCCCGGGCGCCGGCCGGACCGTAGGGTCTGGGTATGAGTGAGGACCAGAGCCCCGAAGAGACCGTGCGGCAGTGGCGGGAGGCCGTGGAGCGGGGGGACCTCGTCCTGCTCGACGGGTTTCACACCCTGAAGCACGCCCTGCGGTTCGGGGCCGACGTGCGCATGGCCGTCGCGGACGACCCCGGGGCGGTACGGGCGCTCGCCGGCGAGCTGGCCCCGGACGTCGAGGGGGAGGTGGCCCGGCTGGTGCGGCCGGCCCCGCTGCGGGGGCTGCTGCCCCGCGTGCACCCCACCGGCGTCGCCGCCCTCGCCGTACGGCCCGACAGGAGCGCGGGGCGGGCCGGGCTCGACCGGCTGCCGCGCCCCGCTCCCGTCGTCGTACTCGACAACCCCCGCAACCTCGGCAACGTCGGAGCCGTCGTGCGGCTCGCCGCGGGATTCGGAGCCACCGGTGTGGTGACCCGCGGCGACCTCGACCCCTGGCACCCGAACGTGGTCCGGGCCGGGGCCGGGCTGCACTACGCCACCACCGTCGCCCGGCTGGAGCTGGACGAACTGCCGCCCGGCCCGCTCTACGCGCTCGACCCGGAGGGCGAGGACATCCGCACCCTCACCCTCCCGGACGACGCGCTGCTCGCCTTCGGCTCGGAGAGGCACGGCATCTCACCCGAGCTGCGCGAACGCGCCGACCACCTGGTCGCACTGCCGATGCGGCCGCAGGTCTCCAGCTACAACCTGGCCACCAGCGTGGCCATGACCCTGTTCCACTGGGGCGGGCCCAGGGACACGGCTTAGGCCTGGCGGCGGACCTCCACCACGCGGAAGCGGTTCGACACGAAGGCGCCGTCGCACAGGGCCGCGTTGGCCGCGGGGTTGCCGCCCGAGCCGTGGAAGTCCGAGAACGCCGCGGTCTGGTTGACGTAGACCCCGCCGGTGAGGTTCAGGGAGAGCTGCGCGGACTCCTCCAGGCAGACCTCCTCGATCGCCCGCTCGGTGTCCGCGGACGTCGTGTACGCGCCCACGGTCATCGCGCCCTTCTCGCGGACCGTACGGCGCAGGAGGTCGAGGGCGTCGGCGGTCGAGTCCACCGCCACCGCGAACGACACCGGGCCGAAGCACTCCGAGAGGTACGCCGCGTCCGGGTCCGGCTTGGACGCGTCCAGCTTCACCATCACCGGCGTGCGGACCACCGCGTCCGGGAACTCCGGGTTCTCGACCTCGCGGGAGGCCAGCGCGACCTCGCCCAGACCGGCCGCCGCCTCCAGCCGGGCCTTGACGTCCGGGTTGACCAGCGCGCCCAGCAGTGCGTTGGCCCGGGCGTCGTCGCCCAGCAGGCCGCCGACCGAGGCGGCGAGGTCGGCGACGACCTCGTCGTACGTCTTGTGCCCGGCGTCCGTGGCGATGCCGTCGCGCGGGATCAGCAGGTTCTGCGGGGTGGTGCACATCTGGCCGCTGTACAGGGACAGGGAGAACGCCAGGTTGGAGAGCATCCCCTTGTAGTCGTCCGTGGAGTCGAGGACGACGGTGTTGACGCCCGCCTTCTCCGTGTAGACCTGCGCCTGGCGGGCGTTGGTCTCCAGCCAGTCGCCGAACTCCGTGGAGCCGGTGTAGTCGATCAGCTTGATCTCGGGGCGGAGCGCGAGGGTCTTGGCGATGCCCTCGCCCGGGCGCTCGACCGCCAGCGCGACCAGGTTCGGGTCGAAACCGGCCTCGGCGAGGACCTCTCGGGCCACCTGGACCGTGAGCGCCAGCGGGAGGACGGCGCGCGGGTGCGGCTTCACGAGCACCGCGTTGCCGGTGGCCAGGGAGGCGAACAGGCCCGGGTAGCCGTTCCAGGTGGGGAAGGTGTTGCAGCCGATCATCAGCGAGATGCCGCGGGGGACCGCGGTGAAGGTCTTGCCGAGCTCCAGCGGGTCGCGCTTGCCCTGCGGCTTCGACCAGTCGGCCTGCCCGGGGACACGCGTCTGCTCCTCGTACGCGTAGGCCACCGCCTCCAGGCCGCGGTCCTGTGCGTGCGGGCCGCCTGCCTGGAACGCCATCATGAACGCCTGGCCGCTGGTGTGCATGACCGCGTGGGCGAACTCGTGCGTGCGGGCGGAGATGCGCGACAGGATCTCGATGCAGACCAGGGCGCGCGCCTCGGGGCCCGCGTCGCGCCAGGCGGCCATGCCGGCCTTCATCGCGGGCAGCAGCACGTCCGGGTCGGCGTGCGGGTACTCGACGGCCAGGGCCGGGCCGTACGGGGACACCTCGGCGCCCGTCCAGCCGTCCGTGCCGGGCTGGCCCAGGTCCAGCCGGGTGCCGCGGAGGGCTTCGAACGCGGCGAGGCCGTCGGCCGGGGCGTTCTCCCCGTAGGCCTTGGGGTGCTCGGGATGCGGGGACCAGTAGGCGCGGCTGCGGATCGCCGACAGGGCCTGGTCCAGGGTGGGCCGGTGCTTGGCGGACAGCTGGGGGACGGTGAGCTCGGCGGCCATCAGGGACCAACTCCTCGTTGAGCCGGGCGAAGGAGAGCAGACTGGAGTTAGAGTAACCGAACGATCGGTCGGGACAAGAGGGCCCGGCGGACCTGTGGATAAGTCGGTGCGGGAGGATCAGGACATGACAGCAATCGAGCGGTCCCGCACTGTGGCGGTCGTCGGCGCGGGCACCATGGGCCAGGGAATCGCCCAGGTCGCCCTTCTCGCAGGTCACCGCGTGCTGATCTACGACATCGACGCCGCGCTCGCCGCCGACGGCGTCGGCATGGTGCAGGACCGCGTCGAGCGGATGGCCGCCAAGGGCCGCCTGGACCGCGTCGAGGCCGAGGACGCGATCGGCCGGATCGGTGCGGCGGGCGCCCTCGCCGACCTCGCCGGTGCCGCCCTCGTCATTGAGGCGGTGGTCGAGAACGTCACCGTCAAGCAGACGCTCTTCGCCGCACTCGAAGAGGTGGTTTCGCCGGACGCCCTGCTGGCCACCAACACCTCCTCGCTCTCCGTCACCGAGCTCGCCGCCGGTCTCGCGCACCCCGGCCGCTTCCTCGGCCTGCACTTCTTCAACCCGGCCCCGCTGCTCCCGCTCGTCGAGGTGGTCAGCGGTTTCGCGACCGGCGCGGCCGCCGCCGAGCGCGCGTACGCCACGGTCCTCGGCTGGGGGAAGACCCCGGTCCGCTGCGCCGACACCCCCGGCTTCATCGTCAACCGGATCGCCCGCCCCTTCTACGCCGAGGCCTTCTCGGTGTACGAGGAGCAGGGCGCCGACCCGGCCACCATCGACGCCGTGCTCCGCGAGAGCGGCGGCTTCAAGATGGGCCCGTTCCAGCTGACCGACCTGATCGGCCAGGACGTCAACGAGGCCGTGACCCGCTCGGTGTGGGAGTCCTTCTTCCGCAGCCCCAAGTTCACCCCGTCCCTCGCCCAGCGCCGGCTGGTCCAGTCGGGCCGCCTCGGCCGCAAGTCGGGGCACGGCTGGTTCCCGTACGGCCCGGACGCCACCGTGCCGCAGCCGCACACCGCCGCGCCCGAGGACGCCCCGGACAAGGTCACGATCGTCGGCGACCTCGGGCCCGCGGCGGAGCTGGCCGTTCTCCTGGAGGAGGCCGGGATCACGGTCGGCGCCACCGCGCACGGCGGCCCGTACATCCAGCTGCCCGGCGAGGGCCAGCTGGTCCTCGCCGACGGCAAGACCTCCGTGGAGTTCGCGGACGTCGTCTACTTCGACCTCGCCCTCGACTACCGGGGCGCCACCCGCATCGCGCTCTCCGCCAGCGAGGACACCAGCGAGCGGACCCTCGCCGAGGCCGTCGGCCTGTTCCAGAAGCTGGGCAAGAAGGTCTCCGTCATCGGCGACGTCCCCGGCATGATCGTCGCCCGGACCGTGGCGATGCTGATCGACCTGACGGCCGACGCGGTCGCGCGGGGCGCCGCCACCGCCGAGGACATCGACACGGCGATGAAGCTCGGGGTCAACTACCCGCTCGGACCGGCCGAATGGCACGACCGGCTCGGCCGGGACTGGGCCTACGACCTGCTGCACCACCTCGACGAGCGCTGCCCCGGCGGGCGGTACGCGCCCTCGCTGGCGCTGTTCAAGCTGGGATACGCCGCCGGGGAAGAGGACGGGACGGACGATACGGACGAGGCGGGGGAGACCGAGTGACCACGGCGAAGCGGGACACGTACACCCCCGAGACCCTGCTGTCCGTCGCGGTCCAGGTCTTCAACGAACGCGGCTACGACGGCACCTCGATGGAGCACCTCTCCAAAGCCGCGGGCATCTCGAAGTCCTCGATCTACCACCACGTCACGGGCAAGGAGGAGCTGCTCCGGCGCGCCGTGAGCCGCGCCCTCGACGGGCTCTTCGCCGTCCTGGAGGAGCCGGGCGCCGTACGCGGCCGGGCGGTGGAGCGCGTGGAGTACGTGACGCGCCGCACGGTGGAGGTGCTCGTCGGCGAACTGCCCTACGTGACCCTGCTGCTGCGGGTGCGCGGCAACACGCGGACCGAGCGCTGGGCGCTGGAACGCCGCCGCGAGTTCGACCACCAGGTCGCCGACCTCCTCAAGGCCGCCGCCGCCGAGGGCGACCTCCGCGCGGACGTGGACATCCGCCTCGCCACCCGCCTGCTCTTCGGCATGGTGAACTCCCTGGTCGAGTGGTACCGCCCGCACCCGGGCACGGGCCCCGACCAACTCGCGGACGCGGTGGTCACCATGGCCCTGGACGGCCTGCGGACCGCTCGCTGACCGCTCGCTGACCGCCTGCTGACCGCCCGCTGACCCGGGGGCGGCCGCCCCTTGCGGGCAGCCGCCGGACGGGTCCGCACCGCCTGCACAGCGCCCCCGGGAACGGCCCGCAGCCGTTCCCGGGGGCGCTGTCGCGTCCGGCTACTCCTCGGTGAGCGCAGGGGGCCCCACCGGACCCGGGCCCGCGTCCAGCAGATCCGTTTCCTCGAAGACCAGCAGGGTGCGCGTGGACAGGACCTCCGGGATGGCCTGGAGGCGGGTCAGGACCAGTTCCCGCAGGGTGCGGTTGTCCGGGGTGTGGACCAGCAGGAGTACGTCGAAGTCGCCGCTGACCAGGGCGATGTGCGCGGCGCCCGGGAGCTCGCGCAGCTGTTCGCGGACCGTGCGCCAGGAATTCTGGACGATCTTCAGCGTGATGTACGCGGAGGCGCCCTGACCTGCACGTTCGTGGTCGACGCGGGCCGTGAACCCGCGGATCACCCGGTCGTCGATGAGCCGGTTGATGCGGGCGTAGGCGTTCGCGCGCGAGACGTGCACCTGCTCCGCCACCGAGCGTATCGACGCGCGGCCGTCCGCCTGGAGCAGCCGCATGATGGATCTGTCGATCGGGTCCAGCGGGCGGGGTGGAACGGATGGGACTCCAGAGGCGCCCCCTGGCGGGACCGGTGCGGAACCCGCTCCGGCCATTTGTTCATCCGGCATTGCCCGATGCCTCCCTCTCCTGGACGTCCTGCATCCATCCCAGGGCCCCGGCGCCCGTTTGTCCACAGCCTGGAGCCGCCTGTAGCCAAATTGCGCGGACAACCGAACAATCGGTAGGTGAGGCGCCTCACATGCCCCCGGCCACCGCTGGGGGTAACCCCGGAGCGCCCAGTCGACTTCCCACGAGGAGGTGTACGCCGCCATGACGGTCCAAGAGCTGCCCGGTGCCGGTGCGTCCCACCGTCCCACCCCGCCTCCCGCCTGGAGGCCCCGTACGGACGCAGCGCCGCTGCTGCCGGACCCGGAGCCCTATCGGGTGCTGGGCACACCGGCGGCCGACCGGCTGGACCCCGCGCTGATGCGCCGCTGCTACGCGGAGCTCGTGCGCGGCCGCCGGTACAACGCGCAGGCCACCGCGCTGACCAAGCAGGGGCGGCTCGCCGTCTACCCGTCCACCGTGGGCCAGGAGGCCTGCGAGATCGCGGCGGCACTGGTCCTGGAGGACCAGGACTGGCTCTTCCCGAGCTACCGCGACACCCTGGCGGCCGTCGCGCGCGGGCTCGACCCCGTACAGGCGCTGACGCTGCTGCGGGGCGACTGGCACACCGGCTACGACCCGCGCGAGCACCGGATAGCCCCGCTCTCCACCCCGCTCGCCACCCAGCTGCCGCACGCGGTGGGCCTGGCGCACGCGGCCCGGCTGCGCGGTGACGACGTCGTCGCGCTCGCCATGGTCGGCGACGGCGGCACCAGCGAGGGCGACTTCCACGAGGCACTGAACTTCGCCGCCGTCTGGCAGGCGCCGGTGGTCTTCCTCGTGCAGAACAACGGTTTCGCGATCTCCGTCCCGCTGGCGAAGCAGACGGCCGCCCCGACGCTGGCCCACAAGGCCGTGGGGTACGGGATGCCCGGCCGGCTGGTCGACGGCAACGACATCGCGGCGATGCACGAGGTGCTGACCGAGGCCGTCCGGCGGGCACGGTCAGGCGGTGGTCCGACCCTGATCGAGGCCGTCACCTACCGGATGGAGGCCCACACGAACGCCGACGACGCCACCCGCTACCGCGGCGACGCCGAGGTCGAGGCCTGGAAGGGGCACGACCCGGTCGAGCTGCTGGAGCGCGAGCTGACCGCGCGCGGGATCCTCGACGAGGCGGGCATCCAGGAGGCGCGCGCCGCGGCCGAGACGATGGCCGCGGCGCTCCGCGAGGGGATGAACGCGGACCCGGTGCTGGACCCGATGGACCTCTTCGCGCACGTCTACGCGGAGCAGACCGGCAGGCTGCGCGAGCAGGCGGCCATGCTGCGCGCCGAGCTCGACGCGGAGGGAGACGCATGACCACGGTGGCGGCGAAGACGGCGAAGTCGGGGGTCAAGCCCGCGACGATGGCCCAGGCACTGACCCGGGCGATGCGCGACGCGATGGCCGAGGACCCGACGGTCCACGTCATGGGCGAGGACGTCGGGACGCTCGGCGGGGTCTTCCGGATCACGGACGGCCTGGCGAAGGAGTTCGGCGAGGACCGCTGTACGGACACCCCCCTCGCGGAGGCGGGGATCCTGGGCGCGGCGGTCGGCATGGCCATGTACGGGCTGCGGCCGGTCGTGGAGATGCAGTTCGACGCGTTCGCGTACCCGGCCTTCGAGCAGCTGATCTCGCACGTGGCGAAGATGCGCAACCGCACGCGGGGCGCGATGCCGCTGCCGATCACCATCCGCGTGCCGTACGGCGGCGGCATCGGCGGTGTGGAGCACCACTGCGACTCCTCCGAGGCGTACTACGTGGCGACGCCCGGCCTGCACGTGGTGACCCCGGCGACGGTCGAAGACGCGTACGGGCTGCTGCGCGCCTCGATCGCGAGCGACGACCCGGTGATCTTCCTGGAGCCGAAGCGGCTGTACTGGTCGAAGGCCGACTGGTCGCCCGAGGCGCCGACGGCCGTGCCCGGCATCGGGAAGGCGCTGGTGCGGCGTACGGGCACGAGCGCGACCCTGATCACGTACGGGCCCTCGCTGCCGGTGTGCCTGGAGGCGGCCGAGGCGGCGCGCGCGGAGGGCTGGGAGCTGGAGGTCGTGGACCTGCGCTCGCTGGTCCCCTTCGACGAGGACGTGGTCGTGGAGTCCGTGCGCCGGACCGGGCGCGCGGTGGTCGTCCACGAGGCGAACGGCTTCGGCGGACCTGGCGCGGAGATCGCCGCCCGGGTCATGGAGCGGTGCTTCCACCACCTGGAGGCGCCGGTGCTGCGGGTGACGGGCTTCGACATCCCCTACCCGCCGCCGATGCTGGAGAAGCACCACCTGCCGGGCGTAGACCGGATCCTGGACACCGTCGCCCGCTTGCAGTGGGAGAACTGATGCCGCAGGTCATGGAGTTCAAGCTGCCCGATCTCGGTGAGGGTCTGACCGAGGCCGAGATCGTGCGCTGGCTGGTGGCGGTGGGCGATGTCGTCGCCATCGACCAGCCGGTCGTCGAGGTCGAGACGGCCAAGGCGATGGTGGAAGTGCCCTGCCCGTACGGCGGCGTGGTCACCGCCCGCTTCGGGGAGGAGGGGCAGGAGCTTCCGGTCGGGGCCCCGCTGATCACCGTGGCGGTGGGTGCGGAGTCGCTGCCGGAGGCCCCGAAGGGTGCGGAGGCCCCGGGGGCTGAAGCCGAAGGCTCCGGCAGCGTGCCCCGGCCCCTGATCGGTTACGGCACGGACCACTCGCGCCCGGCGCGACGGCGACGGGTGCGACCCGTCACCGCAGCGGTGTCGGCGCCCGTCGCGGCCCCTGCCCCGGCTCCGGCCCCTGCCCCGGCTCCGGCCCCTGCCCCGGCTCTGGCCCCTGCCCCGGCTCCCGTTTCCGTCGCGGCGGCTCCGGCCGCTCCGGCGGGGCCGGTGCCGGTGATCTCACCACTGGTGCGCAAGCTGGCCAAGGACAACGGGATCGACCTGCGCGCCCTGCGCGGGTCGGGTCCGGAGGGCCTGATCCTGCGGGCGGACGTCGAGGCGGCGCTGCGCGCGCCGGAGCCGGTGGCGGCGGTCGCGGCCCCCGCGGCCGCGGCCGTGGGTGAACGGATTCCGCTCAAGGGGGTGCGCGGGGCGGTCGCCGAGAAGCTGTCGCGCAGCCGGCGGGAGATTCCGGACGCCACCTGCTGGGTCGACGCGGACGCCACCGAACTGATGGCGGCCCGGGCCGCGATGAACGCGGTGGGCGGTCCCAAGATCTCGGTGCTCGCGCTGCTGGCCCGGATCTGTACGGCCGCGCTGGCCCGGTACCCGGAGCTCAACTCCACCGTGGACCTGGAGGCGAAGGAGATCGTCCGGCTGCCGGCCGTGCACCTGGGCTTCGCGGCCCAGACGGAACGGGGCCTGATGGTCCCGGTGGTGCGCGACGCGCACACGCGCAACCCGGAGTCCCTGTCGGCGGAGTTCGCCCGGCTGACGGAGCTGGCGCGGGCGGGGAAGCTGGCGCCGGCCGATCTGACGGGCGGGACGTTCACCCTGAACAACTACGGGGTGTTCGGCGTCGACGGTTCCACGCCGATCATCAACCACCCGGAGGCGGCGATGCTCGGGGTGGGGCGGATCATGCCGAAGCCGTGGGTGCACGGTGGGGAGCTGGCGGTCCGCCAGGTCGTGCAGCTGTCGCTGACGTTCGACCACCGGGTCTGCGACGGCGGCACGGCGGGCGGATTCCTCCGCTACGTCGCCGACTGCGTGGAGTCCCCGGCGGTGCTGCTGCGCAGCCTGTAGTCCGGCGGGGGGCGGGATGGGGCGGAGCCGCCGCGCGGCTCTCCCCCGTCCCGCCCGTTCCCGTTCCTGTACCTGTTCCCGTTCTCCGGAACCGGAACCGGAACCGGAGCGAGGTCTCAGGCCGTCGCCGTGGCCGGCGGCGCGACGAGCAGCAGTTTGCCCACGTGGCTGCTCGACTCCATGACCCGGTGCGCCGCGGCGGCCTCAGGCATCGGGAACGTCGCGTGCACCACCGGCCGCACCCGCCCCGCCGACACCAGGGGCCACACGTGCTCCCGTACGGCCGCGACGATGGCCGCCTTCTCCTCCAGCGGGCGGGCCCGCAGGGAGGTCGCGGTGATCGCCGCCCGCTTGGCCAGCAGCGCGGCGAGGTTCAGTTCGGCCTTCACGCCGCCCTGGAGCCCGATGACCGCCAGCCGGCCGTTCACGGCGAGGGCGTCCACGTTCCGGGACAGGTACTTCGCGCCCATGATGTCCAGGATCACGTCCGCCCCGGCTCCGCCCGTCGCCGCCCGCACCTCGGCCACGAAGTCCTGCTCGCGGTAGTCGATCAGGATGTCGGCGCCCAGCTCCGCGCACCGCGCCAGCTTCTCCGGACCCCCGGCCGTCACGGCGACCGTCGCGCCCACCGCCTTGGCCAGCTGGATCGCCATCGTCCCGATGCCGCTGGACCCGCCGTGCACCAGGAGGGTCTCGCCGGGGCGCAGCCCGGCCACCATGAACACGTTGGACCACACGGTCGTGACGACCTCGGGCAGCGCGGCCGCCGTGACCAGGTCCACGCCCGTGGGGACGGGCAGCAGCTGGCCGGCCGGTACGGCCACCTTCTGCGCGTACCCGCCGCCGGCCAGGAGGGCGCACACCTCGTCACCCACCGACCAGCCGGACACACCCGGCCCGACCGCGGAGATCCGCCCCGAACACTCCAGCCCCGGGTAACGGGAGGCGCCGGGCGGGGGGTCGTAGAAGCCCTGGCGCTGGAGGACGTCGGCGCGGTTCACGGCGCTCGCCGCGACCTCGACGAGGACCTCGCCCTCGCCCGCCACCGGATCGGGTACGTCGGTCCAGACGAGGGCATCGGGGCCGCCGGGCTGCTCGATGGTGATCGCATGCATGGCCCGGAGGCTACGCGAAGCGGCGGCTACTCCGCTGGACCCAGTGTCACGTGCGGCGAAGTCGGGGGCGCCGCCCGCACGATGGTGATGAGACGGTCCGTCAGCTGCAGCGGGCTCGCGTGCGGGTCGTCGTAAGGGAGCAGCCGGTGCCCGCGCAGCACGCTCACCACCAGGTCGTCCGTCTCCCGTACCGACTTGCCCACCTCGGCACGGTTGACGGGCCTTTCGATGAGGTCGAGGCCGCTGCCCTGCTGGATCAGGTCCTCCATCACGGTGCCCGCGCTCGGGCTGAGGACCGAGAGGCCCAGCAGTCGGCCCGCCGCGCTCGCGCTCGTGATGACGGCGTCCGCGCCGGACTGGCGCAGCAGCGGCGCGTTCTCCTCCTCGCGGACCGCCGCGACGATCTTCGCGCCCCGATTGAGCTGCCGCGCCGTCAGCGTGACCAGCACCGCCGTGTCGTCCCGCTGGGTGGCGATGATGATCCGACGGGCCTTGTGCAGTTCGGCGCGGAGCAGCACGTCGGAGCGGGTGGCATCGCCGACCACGCCCGTGAAGCCCTCCGCGTTGGCCGTGTCGATCACCTTGGTGCTGGGGTCGACGATGACGACCTGCTCCTTGGACAGGCCGGTGGCCAGCAGCGTCCGCAGGGCCGAGCGGCCCTTGGTGCCGAAGCCGACGACGACCGTGTGCTCGCGCAAGTTCTTCCTCCAGCGCTTCAGCCGCCACTCTTCCCTCGTCCGCTCCGTGAGGACTTCCAGGGTGGTACCGACCAGGATGATCAGGAACAGCACGCGCAGCGGCGTGATCAGCAGAATGTTGATCAGCCGTGCGCTGTCGCTGTACGGGACGATGTCGCCGTAGCCGGTCGTCGACAGCGTCACGGTGGCGTAGTAGAAGCAGTCGAGGAGGTCGACCTGCTCGTTGGCGTTGTCGTGGTAGCCGTCGCGGTCCAGCCACACGATGAGGACCGTCAGGAAGAGCACGAACATGGCCATCAGCAGGCGCTTGGTGACCTGCCTCAGCGGCTGCTCGACGATGCGCTTGGGCAGTTTGATGCGCCGGGAGACGAGTTTCTCGTCGGCGTCGCGGGCCATGGCGTCGGACCCGTGAAGTTTCACGTGAAACATCCTCCCGAGGCCCACGGCAGATCCAGGATCTCCAGCTCCTGTCCCGACCGCGCCCCGTGAGGCGGTACGACGGCCAGCGCGTCGGCGGCCGCCACGCCGCGCAGCATCGCGGGACCGTTGTAGCGCAGCGGCACCGCGTGGTCGCCGTTCAGCAGGACCGGGACCAGCCGGGTGTCGTGCGGGTGGCCCGGCACGTCGCCCTCGACCGTGGCCGTGCAGCGGGGGCGCCGGCGGCGGCCGGCCAGGGCGCGCAGCAGCGGATCGGCGAGGGTCAGCAGCCCGGAGACGGCTGCGAGGGGGTTCCCGGGCAGTCCGACCAGGTACCGGACCGAGTCCTCGCCTCGGGTCTGCTCGCCGATCCGGGCCAGCAGCATCGGGTGGCCCGGGCGTACGGCCACGCCGTCGACCAGGAGTTCGGCACCGGCCCGGCGCAGTACGGGGTGGACGTGGTCGACGGGGCCGGAAGCGGTGCCGCCGGTGGTGACGACGACGTCGGCGGCCGAGGTGGTGACGGCCTCGAAGAGGGCTTCGGCCCCCGCGGGGTCGTCGCCGAGCCGCCGTGTGCCGATCACCTCGGCGCCGAGGCGGGTGAGCCAGGGGCCGAGCATGGGGCTCAGCGCGTCGCGGATGAGGCCGTCGTGCGGGCGGCCTTCGGTGAGGAGCTCGTCGCCGAGCACCAGGATCTCCACGCGGGGGCGGGACCGGGTGCTCAGCTCGTCGTACCCGGCGGCCGCGGCGAGGCCCAGCACGGCGGGGGTGACCAGGGACCCGGCGGGCAGCAGCAGGTCGCCGGAGCGGCACTCCTGGCCGCGCGGTCGGATGTCCTGGCCGGTGTGGACGGGCCGGTCCGCGAAGAGCTGCGTGCCGCTCTCGCGGCAGTACTCGCTGCGGATGACGGCGGTGGTGTCGGCGGGGATCCGGGCTCCGGTGGCGATCTGTACGGCTTCGCCGTCCGCCAGGGGCTCGGGCCGCTCGGAGCCCGCCAGTACCCCGCCGCCGGCGCGGACGGTCCACGGGCCGGGACCGGCGACGGCCCAGCCGTCCATGGCGGAGGTGTCGAAGGAGGGCAGGTCGGTCAGGGCGTCCAGGGGTTCGGCCAGTACCTCGCCGAGGGCGTCCGCGAGGGGCACCCGGTGGGCGCGGGCCCGCACATCGCTCCCGGCCCGGACGGCGATGTCCCGGGCCCGCGGCCAGGTGTCGGCGCGGTGGCCGCCGGCGCCGCCCGTCTCGGGGGCGCGGCTGACCAGGGCCAGGGCCTGGTCCAGGGCGTGTTCGGCGTCGGTGGGGGTCATCCGGTGCCGTTCTCCTGAGACGTGGCGTCGGCCTCCGCCTCGGCGGCCCAGCGCAGCGCCAGTTCGGCCGCCTTGCGGGAGGCTTCGGCGACGGCCTGGGAGGGGTCGGCCCCGGCGGCCTCGGCCCGCGCCGCCGCGTAGCCGACCAGGAAGGTGGTCAGCGGTGCGGCGGGCCGGGCGACGCCGTGCGCGGCGTCCCGGGCGAGGTCGAGCAGGGTCTTGGTGTCGACGGGGAGGTCGATGCCCAGCTCGTTCTTGACGGCGGTGATCCATTGGTCCAGCACGGTTCCATGCTCTCTGATCCGGGCGCGGGCGGCAGCAAGATCTTCCCAGGTGTCGCAGTCGAAGGAGGCGAGCGGCCGGGCCGCGACACGGGCGAGGTCCAGTTCCGCGGTGAGCGCGCGCAGTGGGAGCCCGGCGAGGCTGCCGTGCTCGGTGGCGAGGAGGGCCAGCTCGCGGCGGAGCGGTTCGGCCCGGTAGACGGCGATGAGCGGCTGGTCCCGGCCGGTCGCATCGCGCAGCAGCGCGCCCTCGCGCCCGCCGGGCGCGGCCAGCAGGGACCGCACGGTCTCCCGGTCCAGGAAGGGCAGGTCCGCGGAGAGTACGAGGACCAGTTCGGCGGCGGCGTGCCGCAGGCCGGCGTCCAGCGCGGCCACGGGGCCGCCGCCGGGCGGATCCTCGCGGGTCCAGAGCACCGGGCGGGCGGTGGCCCGGCGGCCGCCGACCACGACGGTGGTCCGGGCGTCCGGGCAGGCGTCCAGGACGCGGTCCAGGAGGGGACGGCCGCCGACGCTCAGTGCGGGCTTGTCCGCCCCGCCGAGGCGCTGCGCGGCTCCGCCTGCCAGGACGATCGCGTCGTAACTCATGCCCCAGAGTATGCGGCCGCCCCCGCCCCGACGGGGCCGAGGGGGGCGGGGGCGAAAAGACAGAGGCAGGTCCGCGTCGCCGTGAGGGCGATGCGGACCCGCCGTGGTGCTGCTGAGTGCGGTGGCCAGTGCTGTGGACGGAAGGGTGTGCCGTGCCGGGGGCCGCGACCCGGTGGACCGTGCCGGGGGCCGCGACCCGGTGGACCGTACCGGGGGCCGCGACCCGGTGGACCCTGCCGGTCACGGCGCTGGGTCCTGTCGTCGAAGTGACGTCGCGGGCCGGGCGCTATGACGACAGGGCCTAGAGGTACGGGCCCGAGCGGATCGCTCCGTGGCCGCCGTCGTCCTCGTCGTCGTGGGGGGCGCCGGGCGGCAGGGCGCGGCGCATCTGTTCGAGCTGGGCCCGCGCCGCCATCTGCTGCGCGAACAGGGCCGTCTGGATGCCGTGGAAGAGGCCCTCCAGCCAGCCCACCAACTGTGCCTGGGCGATGCGCAGTTCGGCCTCGGAGGGAATCGCCTCCTCGGTGAACGGGAGGGACAGGCGCTCCAGTTCCTCCACGAGCTCGGGGGCCAGACCGTCCTCCAGCTCCTTCACCGAGGCGGCATGGATGTCCTTGAGCCGGACCCGGCTCGCCTCGTCGAGAGGTGCGGCACGTACCTCTTCCAGGAGTTGCTTGATCATGCTGCCAATCCGCATGACCTTGGCGGGCTGTTCGACCATCTCCGTCACCGGGACCTCGCGCGACTCGTCATCGGCGCCGCCGACCGTCATCCCGTCCTGTCCCACGATCAGGACGTGCGGGGGACTGTCCTGCGACCGTTCACTCCTCGGCATCTCCATGCCGTCATTCTCTCGCACACCTTCGCTCTCACACGGTGTGCCCCCGTACGGGCGTGATCCACCCTGTACGGAGGCAACTCGTCACTCCGTGTTCACTATCCGGCGGCCCGCCGCGCGAGGGCCCCAGTGGACCGGGTGACCAGGGCCGCCAGCAGCGCGGCGCCCAGCGGGACGACGATCAGCAGCCCGCCGAGGGTCTCCCACGGCACCGCGATCGGCACGTAGATCTCGGTGGCCGAGGACTCGTACCCCATCGTGACGGCCCTGGCGAGGAACCGTTCCGTCTCGCGGGCCTGGGTGAGCCGGAGTCCGACCGCCGGCAGGATGCCGGCCGCCGACCCCAGGACCACGCCCATCAGCGCGATCACCCCGCACTGGAAGCCGCTCAGCGTGCGCCGCACCCGCGGGGGCGCGCCGACCGCGGCCAGCGTCTTCAGGTCGGCCTCGGCGTCGGCCTGGGCGAGCCCGGTGGCGATGCCCGCCGCACCGATGGTGACCAGGCCCGCGAAGATGGCCAGGGCGAGCATCTCGACGCTGTTGTCCCCCTTGTAGCCCTCCTCGATCGCGACCTGAGCGTCCACGCCCATCGCGTCGAGGGCGCCGTCCAGCCGCTGGCGCTGCTCACTGCTCGGCACGCCGCCGTCGAGCGCGAAGTACGCGCCGTGCGGGGTGGTCGTCAGCCCGGCGGCCTTGGCCGTCGCGGGGGGCAGCACGAGTTTGAAGCCCCAGCCGTTGACGCCCTCCGGCACCTGGTAGACGGGCAGGACCTTGTCCTCGCCCGGCGTTTCCTGGTGCTTGCCGCGCGCGGCGTCCGCCGCGTCGGGGTCGGTGATGAGCCGGATGGTGACCTTGCCGTCCTTCACGTTCTGCTTGTCGAAGGAGACCGGTGTGCCCGACTTCAGTGCCGCCACGGCGCCGGGGTCGGTCACGGCGAGCGCGGTGAGCAGCTTCTCGTCGGCGACGAGCGCGTCGTTCTCCACGTAGTTCCGGTACCGGGGCATCGCGCAACGCCAGTCCCTGCGCAACTCCTTGGCCTGCTCGGGAGTGAAGTCCGCCGGTCCGTGCGGGGAATCGGACATCGGGCAGCGCTGTTCCTTGGGCACGACGATCTCGGCGCGCCCGCAGCCGCTGTCGTTCGAGTGCGAGTCGCAGCCCGGCTTGCCGACGACCAGGCGGTCCACGTCGGCCCGCACGGACGGCGCGAACTCCTTGGACAGGGCCTCGCGCACGGAGGGCACGTCCTTGAAGGAGCTGTTGTCGGTGACCGTGATCACCCCGGAGTGGTGCGGCAGGTCGGCGACGTACTCGTGGCGGGCCTGTACGTCCGCGCTGTGCTGGTACGTAGCCACCGCGACGGTTCCGGCCACGGCGGCCAGCACCGCGGCCACGGCGGGCGCCGTACGTCCCCGGTTGCGCACCGCGTCGCGCAGCGCGAGCCGCGGCGACAGCGGCAGCCAGCGCCCGATCCGCCCGAAGAGGCCGACCAGCACCGGGGTGAGGGCGACGACGCCGAGCTCGGCGAGGGCGCTGCCGCCCGCGACGACCAGGGAGCCCGTCTCGGACACCGTGCCGTACAGGGCGATGGCGGCGCCGCCCGCGACGGCGATCAGGCCGAGGACGGGCAGCACCCGGTTGGCCCGGCGGATGCCGCGGCGCCCGGTGAGCGAGGCCAGCACGGTCTGCCGCGAGGCGGTGATCGCGGGGGCGATGGCGGCCAGCAGGCCGGTCACCACGGCGAGCAGCGCGATGGCGGCCAGCTCCAGGGGACGGATCTCGAACCCGCCCCAGCGCAGGCCGAGGTACTCCTCCAGCAGGGGCCGCAGCCCGAGGGTGAGGGCTATGCCGATGACGGTGCCGACCACGGCGGCGGCGGCGCCGATGACCAGGCCGCCGGAGAGCACGATGGCCCGGATGTGCCGCCGGTCCCCGCCGTTGGCGCCGACGAGCCCGAGCTGGCGGCGCGAGCGCCGGGCGCCGACCGCGAAGGCGGGTCCGGCGAGCAGGCAGATCTCCAGCATGGCCAGCCCGACGACGGTGGCCAGGACGGCCATTTCGACGGCGCGGGTCGAGCCCGAGGTGAACTGATCCTTGGGCTCCTGTCCGTACAGAGGCACTTCGGAGTCGGCGGGCTTGTGCAGGATGGCGGCGCGCGAGATGACGATCACGCTCTTGCCGTTGGCCTCCTTGACCATGTTCCACGTGAAACCATCGGCGCCGCCGGCCTTCACGAGGTACTTGTCGTCGGCCCGCACCCCGGGCGCCCCGGCGGCCTGAAGGGCCTTGTCGAGCGGGGTGAGCAGGGTCTGCGGCTGGGCGATGAGCTGCACTTCGCCCAGCGCGTTCGGCAGTTCGTACGCGCCCACGATCTTGTACTCGTGGTCGGTGCCGCGCGGGTTGACGCTGGATCCGACGAAGTAACCCGACTGCTTCAGGAAGGCGTTGGTCGCGATGACCTCGCCCGCCGCCTCGGGCAGTCGGCCCCGGTCGAGCGTGAACCGCCCCTTCACCAGCGGGCTGTGGGTGTCGATCTCGCGCAGGCCGGTGTCGAGGAGCCCGTGCGTGGTGCGCAGTTTGGCGTGCCCGGTGCTGTCCTTGACGACCTGGGCGCCGGCCGGGATCGACTGCGGCAGCAGCTGCGGGTCCTTGTCCTGGGGCGGCTCGTACGAGTCGTAGCCGCCGACCGGCGCGTACCGGTCGCCCGCGGGGTTCTGGTAGATCGGCACGTTCAGGCCGGACAGGCCGAGCTCGGCGTCGGCGGCGCCGAGGCGGCGCTGGAGCTCCTGCTCGGTGGAGAGCTCGGCGCTGCGCATCGTCAGGTCGGCGGCGCTCACGCCGACGATCGGCAGGGCGATCATCGCGAGGACGAGGATGCTGCGGCCCTTGGAGCGCCAGGCGTCGCGGCGGGCTATGCGGATGGCCGCCACCCAGGAGTGGTACCAGGAGATCACTGGCCGGCCGCCTGCCCGGAAAGGAGGGAGTCGGCGTGGCTGCGCAGCGTCTCGTCGACCACGCTGCCGTCGCGCAGGAAGACCACGCGGTCCGCCCAGGCGGCGAACCGCGGCTCGTGCGTGACGAGGACCCCCGCCGCCCCGGCGTCGCAGCGTGACCGCAGCAGGGCGAGGACGGATTCGCCGGTCTCGGAGTCGAGGGCGCCGGTGGGCTCGTCGGCGAGGACGAGGCGGCGGTCGCCGACGAGGGCGCGGGCGATGGCCACGCGCTGCTGCTGGCCGCCGGACACCTCGTCGGGGAAGCGGTCGGCGAGCTGTCCGAGGCCCATCTCCTCCAGTGCGGCGAGCGCGCAGGCGCGGGCCTTGCGGGCGGAGGTGCCGTCGAGCTCCAGGGGCAGGGCCACGTTCTCGGCGGCGGTGAGGGCCGGTATCAGGTTGTAGTCCTGGAAGACGTAGCCGATGCTGCGCCGGCGCAGCGCGGCCAGCTCCTTGCGGCCCGCCGTGGTGATGTCGGTGCCCTCGACGACGACCCGGCCGCTGGTGGGGGTGTCGAGGCCGCCGGCGAGGGTGAGCAGCGTGGACTTGCCGGAGCCGGAGGGGCCCATGACGGCGACGAGTTCGCCGGGGAAGACGGCGAGGTTGATGCCGCGCAGGGCGTGCACCTCCGTGGCTCCGCTGCCGTGGGTGCGGACGAGCTGGTCCAATTGGAGTACGGGTTGCCGGGCATGGCGCTGGTCAGGCATGAAGGGTCCCCCCTGGAAGGCGGTTCAGCCCCGTCGCGTGCGGGCGCTACGGGTTCGGGCGGTGGTGGCCGGGGCCGTGGCACGGCCGGGGCCGTCGGTCTCGGTCTCGGTCTCGGCGTTGGCCTCGGTGTCGGCGTCGGCGTCGGCGGCCTGGGGCGGTGCGGGCGCGGCGGCTCTCCCGTCGGCCGCGAGGGAGAGCCGGACGAGCCGGGATTCGCAGTGGTCGAGCCAGCGGGCCTCGGCCTCGGTCTGGAAGATGAGCTGTTCGAGGACCAGCAGCCAGGCCACGTCGTCGCGTTCGCGGGACTGCCCGCTCTCGACCGCGGCGAGCGCCGTGGCCTTGAGCCGCGTGTAGTCCTGCATCGCCCTGATCGTGGCGTGCCGCTGGGACTGGATGACGGCGCGGATGTCCACGCCGGGGGCGCCCACGGCCATGGCGAGCTTGATGGACAGCTCGTCGCGGGGCGGGTTGGCGCGGTCGACGGGGCGCTCGTACCACTCGCGCAGTTCGGTGCGGCCGGTGTCGGTGATGGCGTAGAGGGTGTGCCCCGCTGCGTCCTCCCCGCCGGGGGCGACCAGGCCGTCGCGTTCCAGGCGGGCGAGGGTGGTGTACACCTGCCCGACGTTGAGCGGCCAGGTGGAGCCGGTACGTGATTCGAACTCGGTGCGCAGCTGGGAGCCGTACCGAGGACCCCGTTCGAGCAGGGCCAGAAGGCCGTGGCGGATCGACATACTCAGTATGTATACCGAGTATGTTCACGCTGGGCAACCAACTCCAGTCGTACGTCCGAGGGGGGACGCGCCGGCCGGTGGGGGGACTACAGCCCGCGCCGCAGCCGTACCCCGAGGTAGCCCAGCCCCAGTCCCATCAGGGCGAATCCGGTGCCCAGCGGCAGTATGTGGGCGGCCAGGTCGGCGGCCCGGTCGTTCGGCTCGGTACCGATCGCCCGGACGGTGACCTCGGGCGGAGTCGGTGCGACCCGCGGCGGGTCGGGGAGCGCGGGGCGTTCGGGCCGCAGCGGCCGGACCGGCAGCGCCGCCGGGTCCGGGCGGGAGGCGACCAGCATCTCCGGGTTCGCGGGCTCGCCGGCGGGCCTGCCCGGCCGCTCCCGCCCGGACCCGTAGCTGCTGCCGGCGAGCCCTTCGCGCACCTCTTCCGGTACGTCGTCCCGCAGGGGTGCGGGAGCGGCGGGCGCGGGAGCGGCGAGTGCGGGCCGGGGAAGTGCGGGGACGGGGAGGGCGGGGGCGGCGAGCGCGGGGAGGCGCAGTGCGGAAAGGGTGAGCGGCTGAGTGGCGAGCAGGGGAACGGCGAGTACGGGAGCGGCGAGCGCGGGCACGGCGCAGACGGGGCCGGCGACCGCGAGCGCGGCGGCGGCGGTCAGAGCGGCCCGGGCCAGCCGGCGCGGCGGGCGGAAGCCTTGGATCACGGGTGCCCCTCCCGTCCCGAGAGACCGAGCTGTCCCGCCCAGATTTACATAGTGGGGCAAAACCGGCATCCCGGGCCCCCTGTGGGGTACCCGGGATGCCGGTGTGTCGCGCCCTGACCGGGCCGAGGTGTCTGAGCCGTTACTCCGGATTGCCGGTGGACACGGTCAGTGTGTACTCCGTGCCCTCCTTGTTGATCGGGTCGTCGGGACGCGGGTTCTGCTCCAGGACCATGTCCTTGCCGTACACGGCCTCGTCCTTCTCGACGATCGTGTACTTGCCGCCCGACGCCTGGATGCACTCCTTCACGGAGAGCAGGTTCTTGTAGCGCAGGTCCGGCGCCTGGTACTTCCCCGCGTCCTTGTAGTGCTTCGTCGGTTCCTTGCACTTCTTCGGGTCGATCGTGCGCGAGGGGTCCGGCCCCTTGAACCCGGCCTTGCCGGAGCCGGACGGCGCCGCCGAGCTCCCCGCGGTCGTCGCGGTGTCCTTCTTCTCGCCCTTGCCGTTGAACGAGACCGCGGCGATCAGGCCGCCGACGGCCAGCACGGCCACCGCGATGGCGCCCACGATCACCGGCGTGTTCCGCTTGTCCCCGGCCCCGCCGGAGGCCGTGCCGGTGGTGGTCGCCGGCGAGATCGTGTACGGCGGCGGGGTCGACGGCGCGTACTGCTGGTGCGGCGGCGGAGTGTGCGGGTAGGCGTAGCCGCCCTGCTGCGGGGCGGGCGTCGGCGCGTACGGGGACGGCGCCTGGGTGTGCGGCTGCGGCTGGTACGGCTGCTGCACGGACTGCGGCGCCTGGAATCCGGAGTCCACCGGGGGGAACACGGCCGAGGCCACGCCCGCGCCGCTGCCGCCCGTGGGGGCGCCCTGGACGATGACCGGCGCCCCGGTCTGCCCGGAGCCCAGCACGCGCGCGACCTCGTCGCCCATGGCCGCGGCCGTGGGGAAGCGCTCGTTCGGGTTCTTCTTCAGCGCCCGCGCCACCAGCGCGTCCATCGCCGGGGTCACCGACCGGTTGATGGAGGACGGGGCGACCGGCTCCTCCTGCACGTGCGCGTACGCGATGGCCAGCGGCGAGTCGGCGTCGAACGGGATCCGCCCGGTCAGCAGCTGGAACAGCATGATGCCGACCGAGTACAGGTCGGACCGGGCGTCGACCCCGCGCCCCAGCGCCTGCTCGGGCGACAGGTACTGCGGAGTGCCGACGACCATGCCGGTCTGCGTCATCGAGGTGACGCCCGACTGCATGGCGCGGGCGATGCCGAAGTCCATCACCTTGACCACGCCGCGCTTGTTCACCATGACGTTGCCGGGCTTGATGTCGCGGTGGACCAGGCCCATCTCGTGGCTGGTCTCCAGCGCGGCCAGCACGTCGGCCGTCACCTTCAGCGCCTTCTCCGCCGGCATCGCCCCGTACTGGCGGATGTCCGCGTCGAGCACCGAGCCGAGCGGCTGGCCCTCCACGTACTCCATGACGATGTACGGCATGACCGCACCGTCGCCGGCGCCGGAGCCGAAGGTCACTTCCCCTTCACCGGTATCGAATACCGAGACGATGTTCGTGTGCGACAGTTTGGCTACAGCCTGAGCCTCGCGGCGGAAACGCTCCCGGAAGGACTGCTCGCGGCCGAGGTCGCTGTGCAGGGTCTTGATGGCGACCTGCCGGTCGAGCGCCGAGTCGTAGGCCAGGTACACGGAGGCCATGCCGCCCGCACCCAGCAAGTCCCTTAGCTGGTAACGGCCACCGGCCAGAGAGCCGCCCGCGTACTGGCCCTGAGTGCCGTCCTGGCTCATGACTGTTGCTTCCCCTCGGGATGTGTCCCTACGCGTCTGGCTGAGCGCATGTCGCGCCCAGTCTGCCGGAGGGCAAGCACACGTCAAGCCAGGTGCCCGTTCCGTGACCACACGGGCACACGGAGCCTTGTCCGGACGGCGACCGGTTCCGAGGCTGTAGCGTTCATCGGAGCATCAAAGAAGAGGACACCGCTGAGCGGCGGCCGAGAGAGACGACGGCGAGGACTGATGGCACCCGAACCCGAGGGAAACGGCGCCGGGATGGCCGATGATCCTGAGCACTGGGGCGCCGGCGGCCTGGTGGGGGACGGCCGTTACCGGCTGACCCACAGGCTGGGCCGCGGCGGCATGGCCGAGGTGTTCGCCGCCGAGGACGTACGTCTCGGCCGGACCGTCGCCGTGAAGCTGCTGCGCGCCGACCTGGCCGAGGACCCGGTGTCCAAGGCGCGGTTCACGCGCGAGGCGCAGTCCGTCGCCGGGCTCAACCACCACGCCGTCGTCGCCGTGTACGACTCGGGCGAGGACCGGGTCGGCCCGAACACCGTCCCGTACATCGTGATGGAGCTGGTCGAGGGCCGCACCATCCGCGACCTGCTGATCAGCGCCGAGGCCCCGGGCCCCGAGCAGGCGCTCATCATCACCTCGGGCGTCCTCGAAGCCCTCGCGTACTCGCACCAGCACGGCATCGTGCACCGTGACATCAAGCCGGCGAACGTCATCATCACCGAGACCGGCGCGGTCAAGGTGATGGACTTCGGCATCGCCCGCGCCCTGCACGGCGCCCAGTCGACGATGACCCAGACCGGCATGGTCATGGGCACCCCGCAGTACCTGTCGCCCGAGCAGGCCCTCGGCAAGGCCGTGGACCACCGCTCCGACCTGTACGCGACCGGCTGCCTGCTGTACGAACTGCTCGCGCTGCGGCCCCCGTTCACCGGCGAGACCCCGCTCTCGGTGGTCTACCAGCACGTCCAGGACGCACCCGTGCCGCCCTCGCAGCTGCCGGAGGGCCGGCACATTCCGCAGGAACTCGACGGCCTGGTCATGCGATCGCTGGCCAAGGACCCGGACGACCGGTTCCAGAGCGCCGAGGAGATGCGCGGGCTGGTCCAGTACGCGCTCCAGATGCTGCACGACCAGGGGCCCAACACCGGTACCTGGAACACCGGTCCGGTCGCCATGACCCTGCCGCACGGGCGGGGCGGGGCGGCGGCCACCACCGCCATGCCCGTGAGCGGGACCGGCGGGCAGCAGGCGTACTCCTCGCACGCCTCGACCTCGCAGTTCCAGCAGCCGATGGTGCCGGCGCTGAACCCTGACGACGGCTCGGCCTTCCCCGGCGGGGGCGGCAACGGCCAGCTCGGCCACGGCCACGGCGGCGGCTACGACGGATACGAGGACCGCGGCGCGGGCCGCTGGAAGATGTGGCTGTTCGCGGTGCTCGCGATCATCGCGGTCGCCGGCGGTGTGGCCTACGCGGTCAAGACCGTGGGCGCCGGAAAGGGCGACGAGAAGAACCCGCCGGGCACCGTCCAGACCACGCCCGCCGGTCAGCCGAGCGCCTCCGGCACCCCGCCGACCGCGCCGTCCCAGGCGAGCCCCGACGACAGTCCCGCGTGGAGCACCCCGCCCACGTCGAGCCGCACCAGGACCCAGAGCTTCAGCGCGTCGCCCACGCCCACGGCGTCGGCCTCGCCCTCGGCCTCGGCCTCGGCGACGAAGTCGGCCTCGTCCTCCCCGACGCCGACCGTGTCGAAGTCGGTCACGAACTCGCCGTCGAAGCCGGTGGAGACGGGCGGCGTCAACTCCGAGGAATGACCCCGGCCGAGTGCGTTGCCGGGAATCCCGTTCGGATTCCCGGCACCCGACTGGCCGGTGGCGAACTGAAGTTCGATCCGCGTGCGGCTGAGGGTGAAGTCCGCTCCGTCCGTGAAATGCGGACCGGGGTCGAATAGTTCCGGTTCGTCAGTGGCCGCGTGGCCCGCGTGGCCGGGTGGCCGGTCGGACGATCTGCGCGGTCGCGGTGAATCCGGTCCGAAAGGCACCGGCTCGGCGCCGGAAAAGGGGAAAAACGCCTGGCGGAGCCCTTAGCGGGCTTTCTCCGCCTGGAGCCGGGCCACGTACGCGGCGGCCTGCGAGCGCCGCTCCATGCCCAGCTTGGCGAGCAGGCTGGAGACGTAGTTCTTGATCGTCTTCTCGGCCAGGTGCAGCCGCTCGCCGATGACGCGGTTGGTCAGTCCCTCGCCGATCAGGTCGAGGATCTTCCGCTCCTGGTCGGTGAGGTGGGACAGCCGGTCGTCGCCCTTGCCGTTCCTGCCGTCGCGCAGCCGCTCCAGCACCCGCGCGGTGGCCACCGGGTCCAGCAGCGACTTTCCGGCCGCGACGTCACGTACGGCGCTGAGCAGCTCGTTCCCCCGGATCGCCTTGAGCACGTAGCCCGAGGCGCCAGCCATGATCGCGTCGAACAGTGCCTCGTCGTCGGCGAACGAGGTCAGCATCAGGCACTTGACGTCGTCGTTCTGGGAGCGGACCTCGCGGCACACCTCGACGCCGCTGCCGTCGGGCAGGCGCACGTCGAGGACGGCCACGTCGGGACGGGTGGCGGGGATGCGCACCATGGCGTCGGCGGCGGTACCGGCCTCGCCCACGATCTCGATGTCCTCTTCGACCGACAAGAGCTCGTGGACGCCCCGACGTACCACTTCGTGGTCGTCCAGGAGGAATACCTTGATTTTTCCGTCTTCGCGCACGAAGTCAGTTTCACACACTCACCCCTTCCCTGCCGGAGTTACCCGGGATAACGTGCCGTTGTTCCCGGCCCCTGCAAGGCTGTGACCAGTGGTTGTTCCCGCTTCCGCGGATTTACTTGGAAATCCAAGCAAAAACGCAGGTCAAACGGGGTTTCGCAGTTATGCGGCGCACTGGGTAACGTGCATTGCGCAGGGCACTCGCCGGGGCACCTGTCACGCCTGAATCCCTACACGACGCGCACCCACCCCGTGCGCTGGTACGGATCCAGGTGAGCCGCACTGGACCCCGGAGAACCCGGGTGCCGGACCGACGGAGGAGCACACGTGACCGTGGAGAGCACTGCCGCGCGCAAGCCGCGACGCAGCAGCGGCACCAAGCGGGCGGCAGGCGCGGCGAGCGCCGCCAAGCCCGCCGCCGCTGCCACCGCGCAGACGCAGGACGCCGTACCTCAGCTCGTACAGCTGCTGACGCCCGAAGGGGACCGGGTAGAAACCGCGGACAACGCGGAATTCGCCCCCTTCGTAGCGGACATCACCACCGAGGACCTGCGCGGGCTGTACCGCGACATGGTCATGACCCGCCGCTTCGACGGCGAGGCGACCGCCCTGCAGCGCCAGGGAGAGCTGGGCCTGTGGGCCTCGCTCCTCGGCCAGGAGGCGGCGCAGATCGGCTCCGGCCGGGCGCTGAACGACGAGGACTACGTCTTCCCGACCTACCGCGAGCACGGCGTGGCCTGGTGCCGCGGGGTCGACCCGACGAACCTGCTCGGGATGTTCCGCGGTGTGAACCACGGTGGCTGGGACCCCAACACCAACAACTTCCACCTCTACACGATCGTGATCGGCTCGCAGACGCTCCACGCGACCGGTTACGCGATGGGTGTGGCCAAGGACGGCGCCGACGCGGCCGTCATCGCCTACTTCGGCGACGGCGCGTCCAGCCAGGGCGACGTGATGGAGGCCTTCAACTTCGCCGCCGTCTACAACTCCCCCGTGGTGTTCTTCTGCCAGAACAACCAGTGGGCGATCTCCGAGCCGACCGAGCGCCAGATGCGCGTGCCGCTCTACCAGCGCGCGCAGGGCTTCGGCTTCCCGGGCGTCCGCGTCGACGGCAACGACGTGCTGGCCTGCCTGGCCGTGACCCGCTGGGCCCTGGACCGGGCGCGCCGCGGCGAGGGCCCGACGCTGGTCGAGGCGTTCACGTACCGGATGGGCGCGCACACCACCTCCGACGACCCGACGAAGTACCGGCGGGACGAGGAGACGGCGGCCTGGGAGGCGAAGGACCCGATCCTGCGCCTGAAGGCCCACCTGCTGGCCACCGGCGGTGCCGACGAGGCCTTCTTCGCCGACCTGGAGGCGGAGAGCGAGGCGATGGGCAAGCGCGTGCGCGAGGCCGTGCGCGCCATGCCCGACCCGGACACCATGGCGATCTTCGAGAACGTCTACGCGGACGGGCACGCGCTCGTCGACGAGGAGCGCGCGCAGTTCGCCGCCTACCTCGCGTCCTTCGAGTCGGCCGAGGAGGGTCACTGATGGCTGTCGAGAAGATGTCGATCGCGAAGGCGCTCAACGAGTCGCTGCGCAAGGCTCTGGAGCAGGACCCGAAGGTCCTGATCATGGGCGAGGACGTCGGCAAGCTGGGCGGTGTCTTCCGGATCACCGACGGGCTGCAGAAGGACTTCGGCGAGGAGCGGGTCATCGACACCCCGCTCGCCGAGTCGGGCATCGTCGGCACCGCGATCGGCCTGGCCCTGCGCGGGTACCGGCCGGTCGTGGAGATCCAGTTCGACGGCTTCGTCTTCCCCGCGTACGACCAGATCGTCACGCAGCTCGCGAAGATGCACGCGCGCGCCCTGGGCAAGATCAAGATGCCGGTCGTCATCCGCATCCCGTACGCGGGCGGCATCGGCGCGGTCGAGCACCACAGCGAGTCCCCCGAGGCGCTCTTCGCGCACGTCCCGGGCCTCAAGGTGGTCTCCCCGTCGAACCCGAGCGACGCGTACTGGATGCTCCAGCAGGCGATCCTCAGCGACGACCCGGTGATCTTCTTCGAGCCGAAGCGCCGCTACTGGGACAAGGGTGAGGTCGACGTCGACGCCATCCCCGGTGAGCTGCACAAGGCGCGGGTGGCCCGCGAGGGCTCGGACATCACGCTGGCCGGCTACGGCCCGATGGTGAAGGTCTGCCTGGAGGCGGCGGCCGCGGCCGCCGAAGAGGGCAAGTCGGTGGAGGTCGTCGACCTGCGCTCGATGTCCCCGGTCGACTTCGACGGACTGCAGGCGTCGGTGGAGAAGACCCGCCGGCTCGTGGTCGTCCACGAGGCGCCCGTCTTCCTGGGCATGGGCTCGGAGATCGCCGCCCGCATCACCGAGCGGTGCTTCTACCACCTGGAGGCGCCGGTGCTGCGCGTGGGCGGTTTCCACGCCCCGTACCCGCCGGCCCGCCTGGAGGACGAGTACCTGCCGGGCCTGGACAGGGTGCTCGACGCCGTCGACCGCTCGCTGGCGTACTGAGGAGCCACGTTCATGACCATCCGCGAATTCAAGATGCCCGACGTGGGCGAGGGCCTCACCGAGGCCGAGATCCTCAAGTGGTACGTCCAGCCGGGTGACACGGTCACCGACGGCCAGGTCGTCTGCGAGGTCGAGACGGCCAAGGCCGCCGTGGAGCTGCCGATCCCGTTCGACGGCGTCGTGCACGCCCTCCTCTTCGAGGAGGGCACCACGGTCGACGTCGGCCAGGTGATCATTTCGGTCCGGACGGAGGGCGGCGCCGCCGAGGCCCCGGCACAGGAGGCGGCCCCGGTCGCCGCCGCCGAGGAGCCGGCCGCTCCCGAGGCGCGCCAGCCCGTCCTGGTGGGCTACGGCGTCTCCACCGCGTCCACGAAGCGCCGCCCGCGCAAGGCTCCGGCGCCGGCCGTGGCCGCGCAGAACGGCACGGCGGCTCCGGTCGCCGCAGCGGCTCCGGCCGCCCCGGTGCTCCCCGCGGTCCCGGCCCAGCCGGCCGGCGAGCGGCCCCTGGCCAAGCCGCCGGTGCGCAAGCTGGCCAAGGACCTCGGCATCGACCTGGCCTCCGTGGTGCCCACCGGCGACGGCGGGGTCGTGACCCGGGAGGACGTGCACGCGGCGGCCGCCGCGGCGATCACCCCGCAGGCAGCGCCCGCGCCCGCGGCCGCTTCCGTACCGGCTCCGGCTCAGGCCCCCGCCGCGGCCGGGGCGTCGGTGCGGGAGGCCCGTGAGACCCGTATCCCGGTCAAGGGCGTCCGCAAGGTCAGCGCCCAGGCCATGGTCAGCTCCGCCTTCACCGCGCCGCACGTCACCGAGTTCATCACCTTCGACGTGACCCGCACGATGAAGCTGGTCCAGGAGCTCAAGGCCGATCCGGACCTCGCGGGGCTGCGCGTCAACCCGCTGCTCCTGATCGCCAAGGCCGTCCTGGTGGCCATCCGCCGCAACCCGGACGTCAACGCGTCCTGGGACGAGGCGGCCCAGGAGATCGTGCTCAAGCACTACGTCAACCTGGGCATCGCGGCGGCCACGCCCCGCGGGCTGATCGTCCCGAACATCAAGGACGCCGACGCCAAGACGCTCGGCGAGCTGTCGACGGCCCTGTCCGAGCTGGTCGCCACGGCCCGCGACGGCAAGACCTCCCCGGCGGACATGCAGAACGGCACCATCACCATCACCAACGTGGGCGTCTTCGGCGTCGACACCGGTACGCCGATCCTGAACCCCGGCGAGTCCGCGATCCTCGCTGTCGGCGCGATCAAGCTCCAGCCGTGGGTCCACAAGGGCAAGGTGAAGCCGCGGCACGTCACCACCCTGGCCCTGTCGTTCGACCACCGTCTCATCGACGGCGAACTCGGCTCCCGCTTCCTGGCCGACATCGCGGCGGTCCTGGAACACCCCCGCCGCCTGATCACCTGGTCGTAGCGGCACGCACGACGTCCCACCCGATGGCCGGTCTCCCCCGCGGAGGCCGGCCATCGGCCGTGGGGCGGCCGAAACCCCTGGGCCGAAAACCCCTGCCCGGCGAGAACGCTTGATGTGATCATCACCGGATGTTCTTCCGCGCTGCCACCGCAGACCCCGCAGACCTGGACCGCGCCGCCGCCTACCCGGCCGACGGCCCCGTCGCCGCCCTGACCGCCGAGAGGATCCGCGAGGAGCTCGCCGCCGGACGGTTCCGCCCCGAGTGGATCTGGTTCGCCGAGGACGAGGACGGTGAGGTCCTGGCCCGCGCCCTGTGGTGGGGCCGCGCCGACAGCGAGCGGCCCGTCGCCCTCGACTGCCTCCAGGTGCGGGCCTCCGTCACCGACCCGGCCGCCGTCGCCGCCGGGCTGCTGGCCGCGGGGCACGCCGCCTTCGGCGCGCTCCCGCTCTACAACCTCTCGCTCCCCCGGGGATGGCGGACCGACCCGGCGCTGGCCGAGGCCGTCGCCTGGCGCCGGAAGGCGGCGTACGAGACCGGTCTGACCAGCGTGATCGAGCGCCTGCGCTACGAGTGGACGCCGACCGCCGGGACGGCCGCGCCCACCGGGCGGCTGGTCTTCCGCGAGGGCACGGACGAGGAGTTCCTGGACGCCTTCGTCCGGCTGTCCAGCGGCAGCCTCGACGTGGCCACCCGGAACGAGCTGCGCGTGATGGACGCCGGGCAGCTGGCCCGTGAGGACTTCGCCTTCTACCTCGACTGCCCCGGCGAGCGCTCGTGGTGGCGCCTCGCCGAGCTCCCGGACGGCACGCCGGCCGGTATGGCCATCCCGTCAGCGACGCCCTACCACCGCAATGTGGGGTACCTGGGCGTCGTACCGGAACAGCGCGGCCGGGGCCTGATCGACGAGATCCTGGCCGAGATCACCCGCTTCCACGCGACTGCGGGCGCCGACCGGATCACCGCGACCACCGACACCGTCAACGTCCCGATGGCAGCCGCCTTCGACCGCGCCGGCTACGAGGTGACGGAGATCCGCCTCGTCATGGAAGGACCGACCCGCTGAAGGGTCGGACCGGGTAGCCTCCCGGCGTGTCGATAGCCGAGTTGCAGGTGTACTCCGTCGAGGAGGCCGACGTCACCGGCGGTGTGTGCGTGGTCCGCTGCGTCGGCGGGGTGGCGCGCACCGGGCAGGTCTACGCGGTGGGGGAGCTGCGGCTGTGGCTGCGCCGCATCGAGCGGTACGGGCGGCCCGTCGGCTTCTTCGACGCCGGTCACACGGCGAGGGTCCGCCTCACGGGCGCGGTCGTCGGGCTGCTCAGCCGCGGGCAGGTGCTGACCTCGGTGCCGCCCGACGGCCACTCGCTGGAGGAGCTGGAGGACTGGCTGGCCACCGGCCCGCCGCTGGGCGACGAGCCCCATCCGCGGACCCTGCGCATCCTGGCCGTGGGGTGGATGCAGAACGACCGGGTGCCCGACGGGATCCGGCTGCGATGGGGCCGGGTGGCGCTGGCCGCGACCTACCGCTGTGCGCAGGCGGAGGGCGGGAGCGACCTGGCCCGGGGAGCCGAGCTGGGAGCCGTACGCGGATACCTGATAGGGGAGTTCGGCCCGGAGCGCGGCGGAGATCCGGCGGCCCTGTGCCGGGAGCTGCTGGACCTGATCGACCTGACCCCGCAGGCGGCGGTGGCGGAGGCCCGCGGCTGGCGCGATCTCCCTCGCCCCCGCATCCTGCACCTGCGCCGCATCAAGAACCTGATCGCGCCGATGGCCCTCGTACGCCCCCACCTCCCGGACGCGGGCCCCCTCGCCGAGGCGGTCGACGCGTGGTCGGCGGCCCGGCCCCGCCTGCCCTGACGGGAAGCCCGTCGTACGGGCCCGGCCCTCAGCCTCCGGCCTTGGCGGCGTTGCCGAGGACCTTGGCCGGGGTGATGCGGACGACGACGCGGACGTTCTCGGCCGGGGCGTCCTGGTACTCCTTGCCGGCGCCCGGGCCGAGGTACTCCTCGGCGATCCGGACGGCGACGGCCCGGCCGGCGTCCTCGGTGACCGTGGCCGTGCCGCGGATCTCGGCGTACAGGAAGGGATTGGCCAGGTCGAAGACGGTGAGGCCGACCCGTCCGTCCCGGACGATGTTGCGCTCCTTGCGGCGGACCCGCTCGGTGGAGATCAGCCAGGTCGGCGCCCTCGCGGGACACCCAGACGACGGAACTCTGCGGGCTGCCATCGGGGTTGAGGGTGGAGAGGACCGCGGGGTGCGGGGCGTCGAGCAGGGTGCGCACGGTGTCGTTCAGCTCAGCAGTCATGTGCGGAAGGCTAGTTGCCGGTGGCCCGGCAGGCCCCGGCAATGCGCCGGGCGCGGCCGTCTTCGTCAGGTCCAGGGGATGTTGAGCCACGGGCTGCCGGGATCGGTCGTCAGCGCCCGGTGGGTGGCGACCATCTCCTCGTACCAGTGCCCGAACTCCTCCTCGTCGAAGTGCAGGCAGCGCCCGAGGATGAACCCGACGGACAGGTCCTCCCACGAGCGGTACGCGAGCTTGCAGACCCTTCCGGCCCGCACGACGGCGTCCTCGGTCTCGGCGAGGCTGCCGAAGCGGGCGCCGAGGCCCCAGCGGGCCATCTGCGAGGCCCGGCCGTAGTCCCAGGCCTCGACGGACCGGACGTACTTCCCTTCGGCGAGCAGTCCGTCGGCCCGGAACCGCTGCTCGTAGCGGGCGATGCGGCCGATCACCCGCTGGATGCCCGCGATCTCGCCCTCGACCTCGGCGGCCGGGCGCGGCTCGGCCATGGTGACGCCGTCGGGGGTGATGCGGGGCTCGGCGGCCCGTTCGGCGTTCGCCCGGAGGATGGACGCGGTGGCGCCGCGCCAGTGCTCGATGTCCACGGGTCCCGCGAACTCCTTGGCGAGGGCGCGGCGCACGCGGAGGGCGAACTCCCATACGGAGCTGACCATGTCGGCGCTCAGGAGCTGCTCGGTGCTGGTCAGCCACTCCTCGCGGGTGGTGACGCCCCACCACTCCTTGAGCTTGCGGCGCTCGGCGCTGTAGCCGTCGCCGTGGTAGCCGATGGCGTTCCAGAACATCCCGTTGTTCACGGACAGGTGCGCGCCGCAGGCCAGCCCGAAGGCGACGGGTCCGTGCAGCGGGCCGCCGAGGTGGAGGGCGTGGACCTTCTGCTGCTCCAGGCCGGCGTAGCGGGGCCTGCGGTCGCGGTGGAAGGCCCAGGTGGCGCGGTGGGCCGGGGTGGCAGGGAGGAAGACCTCGAAGGGGGTGCCGGGGTTGACGGCCAGGTAGGCGGGCCCGCCGGTGGCCGGGAAGGCGTCGACGAACCAGCTGAGGCTCTCGCGTTCGAAGACCAGGTCGGGGGTCGGGACGGGAAGCATGCCGGCCGTGAAGGTGACGTAGGCGTCGGCGCCGACCTGGGGGAAGTAGGTGCGTTCCCGGCGGATCAGGTCGGGATGCGCGTCCTGGTAGGCGCGGGACTGGGGGATGAAGAGTTCGGTGAGCGCGAGGGCGTCGAAGAAGGCGACCCAGTCGCCGCGGTCCTTGGCCTCTGCCAGTTCTCGTTCGATCGCGCTCGGAGCGGTCCAGTTCCCCATGCGGAAACCCTAGCCGGAGCCGTCGATCTCCAGTTCGGCCCATACGGTCTTGCCGACGACCCGGTCCGAGGCCCCCCACCGCTCGGAGAGCAGGCTCACGATCTGCAGCCCGCGCCCGTACTGCTCGTCGTCCCGCGCCGCTCGCAGTTCGGGCCGCCGCTCCTTTTTGGGATCGGTGACCGCGACGCGGAGCACTGCTCCGGTGAGCTCCACCTCGACCCGCAGGTACCGGTCCCACACCGAGCCGTGCAGCAACGCGTTCGTGGTCAACTCGCTGGTCAGCAAGGCCACATCCGAAGCCAGCCCGGGCTGGCCCCACGCGACGGCCAGCCAGGCGGCCCACCGCCGGGCCGCTGGTACGGAGTCCTGGCGGGGCGGGTAGTCCCGTACGTCGTACCGGGTCGGCTCGTCCATGTCCGGTGCACCTCCTGTGCGGGCGGTGGCATGCCGGTGCCTCGTGGACAGGCCGGTGCACTTCCGCCAACTGTTGCTGTGCGGTGAGCGGTTCGTCACCGACGGTAGGGGTGCGTCAGCTCTGGGAGCAAGCAGTACGGGGAAGATATTCCCCGTACGAGTTACGGGGGTGTCGACGCCGCACCGTGAGGGCGAGACACTGGGCCGGTGAACGCTGGAACACGTGAAGGCCGGGGAAGCCGGACGTCGACGGTGCTGGGGCGTCGACTGGGTGGCGAGCTTTACAAGTTGCGCACAGCGGCGGGCAGAACCCAGCTGCAGGCGGCGAAGGAAATCAGCGCCACCTCGACGAAGATCGTGAAGATGGAGAGCGGATGGGTGCCCATGCGGGACCCGGATATCCGCGTGCTGTGCGAGTTCTACGGCGTGACGGACGGGCAGTTCGTGACGGGACTGCTCGACCTGGCCCGGCTGGACCGGGAGCGCCGCAAGGCCAAGGGCTGGTGGCAGCACATGCCCATCGTGGGTGGCCTGGGCGAGTACATTGCGATGGAGCAGGTCGCTACGCGTGTCCGCACGTGGCAGCCCGCTCTCGTGCCCGGCCTGCTTCAGACTCCGGAATACATCCGGGCGTTGGGTGTCACGTCCAACTGGTCGCACCCCGACGAGATCGAAGCGCTGGTGACGTCACGGACCAAGCGGCAGGCGCGGTTGTGGGGCGACGGACCGCTGGAGTTCCACGCGGTGATCTGGGAAGCCGCGTTGCGCCAGCAGGTCGGTACCGCCGAGGTGATGCGCGCGCAGCTCGATCACTTGGTGGGGATGGCGAAACTGTCCCATGTCCACGTCCAGGTGTTGCCGTTCCGGGCCGGCAGGCACCATGGCGTCGACGGTTCCTTCAACATCGTCTCGTTCGCGGATCCCGGGGCGCTGGACGTCGGCTATGCCGAGACCCTCGGCTCTACTCTGTGGGCGGAAGGCGCGGAGGCCAACGAGGCATACAGCCGGGCGTTTGCCCGGGTGTCACGGCTGAGTCTTGCGCCGCACGACTCCGTGAGCCTGATTGCCGCGATCAGCAAAGGTATGTGAGCCCGTGAACCAGTTCCAGTTCGTGAAGTCCAGCTACAGCAATGACCAGGCCAACAGCGAGTGCGTCGAGGTGGCCACCAATGTGGCCGGAACCGTCGCGGTCCGGGACAGCAAGCAGGGCGACGGGCCCGTCATCCGGGTCAACGACACCGCGTGGGCGGCCTTCGCGGGGGCGCAGTGACTCCCGGGACCACCGTCTACTGGCGGCCCGGGTGCTTGTACTGCATCAAGCTGCGCACACGGCTGCGGCTGGCCCGGATCCCGTACCGGAAGGTCAACATCTGGCGGGACCCGGACGCGGCGGCCTTCGTGCGCAGTGTGGCGGACGGCAACGAAACCGTCCCCACCGTGGTCGTCGGGGATCGCCCCGCCATGGTCAACCCGAGCCTCCGGCGGGTCCGCGACGCCCTCTGCGGTGCGTAGGCGGGGGCTCTACGTCGAGGTGGGGGCGGTCCCGCCGGAACGAGGGCCTTCGATGACGGGCGTCAGGCCGTCCAGGAGGGCCCCCAGGCCGCATTCGAAGAGCGCGTCCAGCCGCAGGTCGTAGCCGTGCTCGAAGGAGCCGACGACCTTGGAGAAGACCGGGAAGCGGCCGGAATCGACCAGGTTCCGCAGGGCGGGGGCGCGGCTGTCCATCCACTGGTCCTCCGACTGGCCCGTGGCGGCTTCGGCCTGCGCCTCCATCTCCAGGTGCACCGCCAGGCTCTGGACGTGGCTGTACAGCAGGACGTGGATGTCGAACAGCGTGGTGGGGTCGAGGCCGTGCCCGTCGAGGGCGCCCAGCATCCACTCGCCGTGCACCATCAGACCCGGTGCGAGCAACGGGCGCGTGAGGGAGCCGAGTTGCGCCAGCCACGGGTGCTTCCGGTACAGCTTCCACATGGTCCGGGCGCCCAGCTCGATGCGCGGACGCCACTCCTCGGGGGCGCCCGGGGGATAGGACTCCTCGCCGAACGCGGCGTCGGCCATGTGCAGGACGAGGTCTTCCTTGCTCGGCACGTACCGGTAGATCGACATCGGTGCGACGCCGAGCCGGGCCGCGACGCCGCGCATGGAGAGCGCCGCGATCCCTTCGGTGTCGGCGATCTCGATGGCGGTGCGGACGATCCGGTCGAGGCTCAGCTCCTGCTCGGGGTCGGCGGCGGGAGACGGGCGCCTGCGAGCCGGCGCGGTCGGCGCGGCGGGCGCGGCGGGCGCGGCGGATGAGGATGCGGCGACGACCGTGCCGACGCGGGGCCGGGCCTCGACCAGCCCCTCCAGGCGCAGGGTGGTCAGGGCCTTGGTGGCGGTGGCGAGTGCGACGCCCCATTCCGCGGCGATCTGCCGGGTCGAGGGGATCCGGTCCCCGGGGGTGAGTTCACCGTCCGTGATGCGCCGCCGGATCGCGGCGACGATGCGCAGGTAGGGCGGATCTGCCGGTGTGGATGTGGTGTGCGTCACGTTCTCCCGCCTCCTTGTCCTGTACTAGTGCAGAGGGTAGCAGCGGCGATGTTCGGTCGCGGCTCGTCTGTCCTAGTGCATGTCTGCATGTGAGCAGTTGAAGGGGCTGCACGTACGACGTACGTTCAGGGCGCGTACACCGTACAAGCGGCTGAAGGAGCGTCCCATGCAGACCGTACTCATCTCCGGCGGCGGAATCGCCGGGCCCGTCTTCGCGTACTGGCTGCGCCGCCACGGCTTCGCGCCCACCGTCGTCGAACGCGCCCCGGGCCGACGCCCCGGCGGCCAGGCCGTGGACGTCCGCGGCGTCGCGCTCGATGTCGTGGAGCGCATGGGCCTGCTGGAACGGGTGCGGGGGGTACGGACCCGGATGCGCGGCATGTCCGTCCTCGGCCCCGACGGCCGTGAGATCGACCGCTCCACCGAGGCGACCTTCAGCAGCGGCCGGCTCGACAGCGAGGACGTCGAGGTGCTGCGTGAGGACCTGGTGGAGATCGTGTACGAGCACACCCGCCCGCACGTCGAGTACCTCTTCGGCGACACCGTCACCGCGCTCGACGAGGACGGGAGCGGCGTGCGCGTCGCCTTCGCGCAGGGGGCGCCCCGTACCTTCGACCTCGTGGTCGGGGCCGACGGCCTCCACTCCACCGTGCGGCGCCTGGCCTTCGGGCCGGAGGAGGACTACGCCCACCACCTGGGCAGCTACCTCTCGGTGTTCGGCGCGGACAACTTCCTCGCCCTGCAGGACTGGCAGATGTGGCTGCGGGCCGGTGACACGGGCTTCGGCATCATGCCCGTACGCGACAACACCGAGCTCAGGATCGCCTTCGGCTTCGCGTCCGAGCCCCTCGCCCCCGCCCTGCGCGAGGGTGACGCCCTGCGGCAGACCGTCGTGGACAAACTCGCCCCGATGCGGTGGGAAGGGGCCCGCCTGGCCGAGGCCGCCCGGAACGCGCCCGACTTCTACTGCGACGCGATGGCGCAGATCCGCATGGACCACTGGTCGCGGGGCCGGGTGGCCCTGCTGGGCGACGCCGGCTACTGCCCCTCCCCCCTCTCGGGGCAGGGCACCAGCCTGGCCCTCGTGGGCGCCCATGTGCTGGCCGACAGCCTTGCCCGGTCATGCGGCGACCACCGCGCCGCGTACGCCCGGTACGAGCGCCGGATGCGCCCCTACGTCACCCTCAACCAGGCCCTGGCCACCGAGAACCCCGGCGGACCCGCCTCGGAGGAGTCCGTGGCCCACGCCAAGAACGCGATGTCGCTGGACAGCTGACCCGGGCGCCGGGGCCGCCGCCCCAAGAGCCCCCCTCGTGCCCCCGCGCGACCGTACGGCCCCCCTTGACGCTCCCCGGCACCGGCGGGAGGCTCCCGGGGCCGGGATCCGAACGGTTGCAGCTGGGGGGCCGCCATGCCGGAGGAATCTGTCCAGACGGTGGGGGAGCTGCGGGCACGGCTCGCGGCGCTCGGGGCCCGCTGGTCGGTCCTTGAGCGCCTGGCCGACGAGGAGCCGGTACCGCGCCCCTCGCTCGGCCTGGAGCCCGGCGCGAACCTGACCCCCGCCGAGGCGGTGCGGACCGTCGACCTGCGGGCGCTCATCGGCCGGGAGAGCGCCAACCCGCACCTGACCCGGCGCCGGGCCGCTCACGGGCTGCTCCCGGGAACGCGGACGGCCGCGGGGGCCGCGGGCCCGGCCGCCCGGCCCGCCGCCGTGGACTGGCGCAGCCGCTGGGGCCGGCCCTGGATCACCAAGGTCAAGGACCAGAACCCGTGCGCTTCCTGCTGGGCCTTCGGCGCGGCCGGCCTGGTGGAGTCCATGGCCCGCATCGAGCACGGGGTGTGGGCCCCGCGCTCCGAGGGGGACGTGCACGACGGCCTGAAGTCCAGCTGCGGGCAGGGCGGCAACCCGGAGACCGCGCTGGACTGGATCAAGGACAACGGCGGGCTCGCCGACCCGGACTGCTGGCCGTACAGCACCCCGCCCGACGGACTGCCCGCGGCCCGGCGCGACGCCTGGCGCGCCGAGTACACGCCCAGCTGGGACCGTTCGGGGCGGACCGTGCGCATCGCCGGATACGTCCGCCTCGGCGACGTCGAGCAGCAGAAGGTCTGGCTGGACACGGTCGGCCCGCTGACCGCCTGTTTCGACGTGTACGACGACTTCTTCGCCCTGGGCTCCGGCGTCTACCACCGCACCAGCGACCAACTCGCCGGCGGGCACTGCGTGCTGATCGTCGGCTACGACGACGCGGCGGGCTGCTGGCTGTTCAAGAACTCCTGGGGGACGGGCTACCACGTCGGCGGCTACGGCCGGATCGCCTACGGCGAGGTCAACATCGACTACTGGGCCAAGTGCGGCCTGGGCGGCACCAGCACCGACCCGTGGACCAAGCGCCGCCTGCACACCGGCAACGTCTACGAGAGCGGCAACGGCCGAGCCCACCGCAACTTCGAGCTCCTCGCGCGGGCCGGCGGCGGCCGCCTCCAGCACTGGTGGCGCGAGGGCGACGCCCCCTTCGCGTGGGGCCGGGCGGGCACCTTCGCGAACGACGCCTCGGGCCAGCCCGCCTTTACCGGGACCACCTACAACCGGAACATGGAGTCCCTGCACGTGACCACGGCCGGCCGGCTGCGCCACTGGTACTACGAGCAGTCCGCCGGTCTCTGGCGCGACGGCGGCGCCTTCGGCCCGGGCGACGCGGCCATCGGTTCGACCCCGGCCTTCATCCAGAGCGACTACGGCAAGCCCGGCAACTTCGAGGTGGTCGTGCGGACCGCGGACGGCCGCCTGAACCACTGGTGGCGGATCAACGGCGCCCCCTGGAACTGGAACGACGGCGGCCGCTTCGCCTCCGGCATCGCCCACTACGGGCCCGCCCTCGTCCAGACCCGCCGTCGCCACCTCGACCTCGTCGCCACCCGCACCGACGGCCGGATGCAGATGTGGTGGCGGGACGACGCGAACGCCTTCGTCTGGCGCGCCGGGGAGGTGTTCGGCGAGGGGGTGACCTCCGCGCCCTGCCTGATCGAAGGGCAGTACGGAGCTGTGGACGAGGACACGGCCGGGAACTACGAGCTGTGCGTGGCCGTCTCCGGCGGGCGGGTCGAGCACTGGTGGCGCGGCAACGCGGCCGGCTCGGCCTGGAGCCGCAGCGCGGTCTTCGGGCGCGACGCCGTCGCGGTCACCGGGATGCTCCAGGGCAGTTTCGGGTTCAACCTGGAAGTCGTGGTCCTGCGCGCCGACCGCCTGCTCCAGCACTACTGGAGGGACCGGGCGGGCTGGCACGAAGGGCCGGTGATCGGCCCCGCCTGAGAGGCCCGGGAGGAGCAGGGTGGAGGTACGGAGGGTCGTACTGGGCCCCGGTGAGCCGTACGAGCTGCGGCTCACCGGCCGCGGGGCGCGGGGGTACGTGTGGACCTGGCAGGTCAGCGGCGACACCGACGCGGTGGCCGTGTCGGCGGGGCCCGCGGAGTCCGGCGAGGGCCTGCCCGGGGCGGCGGTGGAGCGCACGTACGTCGTCCGGGGCCGTGCCCCGGGCGGCGGCCGGGCCCGGATCCGGTTCGCGCAGGTCCGGCCGCCCTACCCGGACGAGGCCCCGTACGACGAGTTCGTGCTGGACGTGGAGGTCACCGCCGCCCCCTGAGCGCGACGTGCTGGACGTACTCCAGCGGGCCGCGGCCGAAGCGGCGCAGCCACAGCCACGACCCGGCCGACAGGGTCAGCGCGACGGCCGCCCACAGGCCCATCACCCACCAGGGCCCGGACCCGGCGAGCCGGCCGGCCAGGCCCAGCCCGATCCCGTAGCAGAGCAGCACGCAGAGCACGTTCTGGGCGACGTAGCAGGACAGGGCGGTGCGGCCGACGGAGCCGAGGGCGGTGGTGACGGGCTTCGGGATCCACAGCCGGTCGAGGGCGACACCGATCAGGCCGATGTAGCCGACGGCGACCAGCGGCGCGACCCCGTAGCGACCCAGGACGAAGAAGGCGTCGCCGCCGAGGGTGGTCGCCGCGTTGAGCGGCAGTCCGAGGCCGAGGCCCCAGGCGGCCGTCCGGGTCCGGATGCGGCGGCCTTCGGCGGTGGCGGTGAAGGCGCCCGCGCGGTGGAGGCGGACACCGAGGAGGAAGAGGAAGACGAGCAGGCCGAAGGAGAAGACGGGCTCGACGCGCAGCGCGGCGAAGTTCTCCAGGCGGAAGGCGATCTGGGCGCCGTAGCCGCCCCGCTCGTACAGTTCGACGGCGTCGGCGGCCGGGGCCTTCGGCGTGCCCTCCGGCTTCGTCACGGCCGCCAGGGTCACCAGCGCGACCAGGGTCAGGTGCACCGCGGCGGCCGCCCGCATGGTGTTCCTGCGGACCCTCTCGGAGCGGGCCAGCAGCCAGGCGACGAGGAGGGCGGTGACGGCGTACCCCATCAGCACGTCCCAGGCGAACACGAGGACGAAGTGGACGGTGCCCTCGACGAAGAGGAAGGCGGCGCGGCGCGGGTAGCGGCCGGGCCAGGGGTCACCGCGGCGTGCGGCGGAGTCGTACTGGATGGCGAGGCCCACCCCGAACAGGACCGTCAGCAGCGCCAGGAACTTGCCGTCGGCGAGGAAGCGGAAGACGGACTGCGCGATGGTCGCGGCGGAGGGGTCGGCGAGCGGGTCGGGGGAGGCGAGCCCGCCCGTGAGGACGCTCCACTCCGAGCCGGGTGAGGCGAAGATCCAGACGTTGGTCATGAGCGTGCCGAGGATGGCGGCGCCGCGCAGGACGTCGAGGAGCGGGAGCCGGGCGGTCTTCCGGTCCACCGGGGCGATGAGTGTGTCGGCCATGTCCTCAGCGTCCCGGCGCGCGCGGCGCCGTACGTCGTGCCGGTGGACGAAGTCCCGCTACATCCTTCGATGCAGTCCTCGCCGCGGTCCCCGCCCCGCCCGGGAGGAGGCCGCGCACGGTCTCGGATGCCGGGACGCGATACGGGTGTACCCCTCATGTATCTATGCTGTGCCCATGTCAGCACCCGCACCCGCACCGGCCGCCGACCGCGTCTACCGGCACCTCAAGCAAGGCGTGCTCGACCGCCGGTACGAGGGCGGCACGCTCCTCACCGAAGGCGAGGTCGCCGAAGCCGTCGGCGTCTCCCGTACGCCGGTGCGCGAGGCCCTGCTGCGCCTGGAGACGGAGGGGCTGATCCGGCTCTACCCGAAGAAGGGCGCGCTGGTCCTGGCCGTGTCGGCGCAGGAGATCGCGGATGTCGTCGAGACCCGGCTGCTGGTCGAGGAGTTCACCGTACGGCGGGCCGTCCCGGCCCCGGCCGCGCTGCTCGGGCGGCTGGAGGAGCTGCTGCGGGCGCAGGAGCGGCACGCGGACGGCGGCGACCTCGCGGCGTTCGCCGCCCTGGACCGCTGCTTCCACGCCGAGATCGTCCGGCACGCCGGAAACCAGATCCTCTCCCGTCTGTACGACCAACTGCGCGACCGGCAGCTGCGGATGGGCGTAGCGGTGATGCACGCCCACCCGGACCGCGTCGCGCAGAACCTGGCCGAGCACCGCGAGATCCTGACGGCGGTGCGCGCGGGCGACGCGGAGGGGGCGGCGGCGTGCGTACGGGCCCACGTGGGCCGGGTCGGAAGCCTGATGCGCGGCGACGCCCGGTGAGCGCCCTCGATCCTCCCGGCGGCCGCAGGGCCGTCGCCGTCTGGGGCATAGGCGTCGCCGTCTACTTCGTGGCGGTGATCTTCCGGACCAGCCTGGGCGTCGCCGGACTCGACGCCGCCGACCGCTTCCACGTCAACGCCTCGGCGCTGGCGACCTTCTCGCTGCTCCAGCTCCTGGTGTACGCGGGGATGCAGATACCGGTGGGGCTGATGGTCGACCGGCTCGGCACCAAGAAGGTGCTGACCCTGGGCGCGGTGCTCTTCACCGTCGGCCAGCTCGGCTTCGCGCTCTCGCCCTCGTACGACATGGCACTGGCCGCGCGGGCCCTGCTGGGCTGCGGCGACGCCATGACCTTCATCTCGGTGCTGCGGCTCGGCACCCGGTGGTTCCCGGCCCGTCGCGGGCCGCTGATGGCGCAGCTGGCCGGGCTGGTGGGCATGGCGGGCAACCTCGTCTCCACGCTGGTGCTGGCGCCCGTCCTGCACGGGGCCGGCTGGGTGGCCGCCTTCGGGGGGAGCGCGGTGGCGGGGCTGGTCGTCCTGGTCCCGCTGGTGCTGTTCCTGCGGGACCATCCGGAGGGCCACGGCCCGCCCTCCCCGGCCCGCGGTACGGCGGCGTCCGGAGGGTTCGTACGCCGTCAGATCCGCGCATCGTGGAGCGAACCGGGTACCCGGCTCGGCCTGTGGGTGCACTTCACCACGCAGTTCCCGGCGATGGTGTTCCTGCTGCTCTGGGGAATGCCGTTCCTCGTCGAGGCGCAGGGGCTGTCGCGGACCACCGCGGGCGGGCTGCTGACGCTGGTGGTCGCCTCGCACATGGCGCTCGGCCTGGTCTACGGACAGATCGTCGGCCGCCGGCAGTCCGCGCGGATACCGCTGGCCCTGGGAACGGTCGGCCTGACGGCCCTGCTCTGGGCCTCGGTGCTGGTCTACCCGGGCCAGCGGGCGCCGATGTGGCTGCTGGTCACCCTGTGCGCGGTGCTGGGCTCCTGCGGCCCGGCGTCGATGATCGGCTTCGACTTCGCCCGCCCCGCCAACCCGGCGGAACGCCAGGGCACCGCCTCCGGGATCACCAACATGGGCGGCTTCATCGCCTCGATGACCACCCTGCTGGCGGTGGGCGTCCTGCTGGACGCCACCGGGGACGACTACCGCGTAGCCTTCTCGACGGTGTTCGTCCTGGAGGCGTTCGGCACCGCGCAGATCCTGCGCCTGCGGGGCCGGGCCCTGGCGCGCGAACGTGAGCGGAGGCCGTCCGCGCCGGTCGCGGAACCGGTGCCGGCCGTCGCCGCCTGTCCCCTCCCGGAACCAGGAGGCCGCACGGCCCGGTAGCGCCGTCCCGCCGGGGGATCGGGCACCGCGGAGGAGGGATCGGGGAGATGTGGGCTGAGCTGTCCGCGGACATGATCGCGCCGAAGGAGAGGTTCGACTGGTACAACGAGGTGGTCGCCAGCTCGCTGGTGCCGGTCGACCTCACGAGCGAGCGGTCCGCGGACTTCCGGTGCGGAGCGTCGGTGCTGGACCTCGGCGCCGCCCAGCTGGCCGCCCACGCGTACGGGCCGCTGTACTCGCGCCGGACGTCCGCGCTCATCCGGCGCTCGGACCCGGAGCAGTTCCAGCTGGGGCTGATGGTCCGCGGTGGGATGTGGATGTCCCAGCACGGCGGCGGCGACGCCCAGGTGGGCCCCGGCGACATGATCCTGTGGGACACCTCGAAGCAGTGGGAGGCCGCGACACGCGCCGGGGACGCCACGGTGGAGGCGGTCATCCTCCAGATACCGAGGGCCGCACTGCCGCTGCGGGAGGACCGCGTCGCCGGGCTGTTCGGCCGTCGCATCGGCGGGGAGAGCGGCATGGGGGCGGTCCTCGCGCGGTTCCTGTCCTCGCTCCGCTCGCACGGTGCCGAATGCGGGCCGCCGGAGCTGCGCCGGCTGGGATCGGTGGCCGTCGATCTGGCGGCAGCCGTCCTGGCCCAGCGCGCCGACGCCTACGACGAACTCCCCGCCGAGGCCCGCGCCCGCGCCCTGCGCGGGCGGATCGACGCCTTCATCGACCACAACCTGGGGGATCCTGCGCTCACCCCGGCCCTGATCGCGGCCGCCCACGGCATCTCCGTACGCGCCCTGCACCTGCTGTTCCGCGACCGGCCGCAGAGCGTCGCGGCGACCGTCCGCCGCCGGCGCCTGGAGCGCTGCCGCAGTGATCTGGCCCGCCCCGAGCTGGCCGCCCGGTCCGTCCACGACATCGCCGCCCGCTGGTGCTTCACCAGCGCCCCGGTCTTCAGCCGTTCCTTCCGCGAGGCGTACGGGACCAGCCCCAGCGAGTTCCGCCGGGCAGCCGCCCGGGTGCCCGGGCGGTGACGCCCGCGGCTGCTACGGGGTGACGGCGAAGTTGGCCAGGATGGCGCCCGCCAGCTCCGTGTCGCCCTCGATCTTCACCCGGTCGGCGACGGACTGCGCCCGGACCCGGCCCGCGGCGAGGCGGACGTACGTCTCCCAGTCCAGCGTCAGGGTCACGGCGGGGCCCAGCGAGGGCGACTTGTCCACCGTCCCCCGCCCGTCCGCGTCGACCCGTACCGTCCGCATGAACTCGACCGGACCGTGCACGTCGATCACCACGGCCGAGTTCGCCGGCGCGCCCGCCAGCTTCGCGACCACCCTGGGCAGCTCGGCGAGGAGGATGTCCCGCGCCACGTACGCCCCCGGCGAGTCCCAGTTCCCGGGCACGCCCAGCGCCGTGCGCAGGTCCTGCTCGTGGATCCACACGTCGAACGCCCTCAGCCGGAGGGCGAATTCCAGCGTCACCTGGTCACCCAGCGGCCCCCGCACCATCGTGGAGGGATCCCGCTTCTCGTTCCGCAGCTGCCGCGAGCGCCGGATGATCGTGTACTCCAGCTCCGAGGTCATCTCCGGCGCGGTGTGGTGACGCCGTACGTCGACCTGCACCTCCATGTACCGGCTGAACTCGTCCACCACGTGCCGCAGGTCCCGGGCCACGGTGTGGATCGGCCGCGGGTCGCCGAGCTGCTCGCATTCGATGCCGATGATGTGTGACACGACGTCGCGGACCGACCAGCCCGTGCACGGCGTCGCCCGGTTCCACTCGCCCTCCGCCAGCGGGAGGACCAACTCGGATATCGCCTCGATGGAGTGCGTCCACGCGTCGGCATAGGGCTGAAGGCTGGGATGGACGGTCAACGGGACCCCTCGCGGTGCTGTTCAGTGGCGCGTTCTGGAGCTCTGGACATCAGACTCGGTTTCCAAAACTACGCTGCCGGTGAGCACCCCGGCAGTGCTTTCGTGTGACGATCGTAGGCCCGAGTTGACGGCTTGAACGCCAGGACGGTGGTAATGTGCGCGCCTCGCTAATCCAAATCGCGGTGAACGAGGGCGAGTCGGTATCTTCCCGGCGCGCCCGGGCGGCCGAGCTCGTACGGGAGCAGTCCGCCTCCGATCTCGTCGTCCTGCCCGAACTGTGGACGGTCGGCGCATTCGCCTACGAGCAGTTCGAGACCGAGGCGGAGCCGCTGGACGGCCCGACCTTCGAGGTCATGTCGAAGGCGGCGGCCGACGCCGGGGTCTGGCTGCACGCGGGCTCGGTCGTGGAGCGCGCCGGCGACGGCTCGCTCTACAACACCGCCCTCGTCCTCTCCCCGGAGGGCGAGCTGGCCGCCACCTACCGGAAGATCCACCGGTTCGGCTTCGACCAGGGCGAGGCCGTGCTCATGTCGGCGGGCGAGTCCCTGACCACGGTGGAGCTGCCGGAGCAGACCCTCGGCATCGCCACCTGCTACGACCTGCGCTTCCCCGAACTGTTCCGCGGCCTGGTCGACGCCGGGGCCACCACCATGGTCGTCGCGGCCGGCTGGCCCGCGCGGCGCCGCTCGCACTGGACGCTGCTCAGCCGGGCGCGCGCGGTGGAGGACCAGTCGTACGTGCTGGCCTGCGGGCTGGCCGGCACCCACGCGGGCGTCGAACAGGCCGGGCACAGCCTGGTGGTCGACCCGTGGGGCGAGGTCCTGGCGGAGGCGGGCCCCGGTGAGGACGTCCTCACGGTCGACCTCGACCCGGCCAAGGTCCGCGACACCCGCGCCCAGTTCCCGGCCCTCAAGGACCGCCGCCTGGGCGCAGGGCTCTGACCGGGCGGAACGCCTCATCGGCATGTTCCTGATGATCCCGTCGGCCGTGCCGTTGCTGCCGGCCCGCGGGGCCGACCCCCGCCGCCACCCGGTGGGAGCCCGGGTACGGGCCGGCATCGCGGGTGCCATCGGCCTGTGCACGGCCGGGGGGATCGTCTACGGCATCGCCGCCGTGGCCTCCCGGGCCTGAGAGGCCCCATCCGCGCCCGCGATAGGTTGCCGTCATGCCCCTGCTCTACGTGACCGACCTGGCGTACCCGGCGCGCGGCCGCCGGTACTGCGACGAGGACATATTCCTCACGTCCCGGCTGCGCGCCCACTTCGACCTGGCCCTGTGCCACCCCGAGGACGCGGAGGCGCTCCTGCCCCTGGGCTTCGACGCGGTGATCGTCCGCAACAGCGGCCCGGTCCTGCACTACCAGCGGGCCTACGACTCCTTCCGCGCCGCGGCGCTCGCGGCCGGCACCCGCGTCTACAACCCGCTCACCGGCCGCGGCGACATGGCGGGCAAGCAGTACCTCCTCGACCTGACGGCCGCCGGCTACCCGGTGATCCCGACGATCGACGACCCGGCGCGGCTGCCCGAGCTGCCGCAGGTGCCGCAGTACGCGGTCAAGCCCAAGCAGGGCGCGGACTCCATCGGCCTCACCTTCACCGACGACCCGACGGGCCCGGCGGGGGAGATCCTCATCCAGCCGCGCATCGACTTCGCGTACGAGGTGTCCTTCTACTTCGTCGACGACGCCTTCCAGTACGCCCTCTACGCCCCGGACCCGGCCCGGCGCTGGGAGCTGCGCCCCTACGCCGCGACCGACGCGGACCTGGCCTTCGCCCGGGCCTTCGTCGCCTGGAACACCCTCTCCCACGGCGTCCAGCGGGTGGACGCCTGCCGGGCCCCTTCGGGCGAACTCCTGCTGGTCGAACTGGAGGACCTGAACCCGTACCTCTCCCTGGACCTCGTCCCCTCCGACGTCCAGGACGGCTTCGTCGCATCGCTCACCGGGTCTCTCCGCTCCTTCCTCACCTGATGTCAGACCCGGGTGCGAGGCTCTGCGCATGGACAAGCAGACCTTCTGGAAGCTGATCGACACGGCGCGCGCGGAGGCGGCGGACGGCCAGGTGGCGGAGCACACGGCGGGGCTGCTCGCCCGCCTGCCGGAGGCGGAGATAGCCGCGGCCCAGCAGGTGCTGTGGGACCTGCTGGCGGAGTCCTACCGCAGCCCGCTCTGGGCCGCGGCCTATGTGATCAACGGCGGCTGCTCGGACGACGGCTTCGACTACTTCCGGGGCTGGCTGCTGACGCAGGGCGAGGCGGCCTTCGAGGCGGCCCTGGCCGACCCGGACTCCCTGGCGGCCCACCCGCAGGTCCGCGCGGCCGCCGCGGAGGGCCTGGAGCTGTGGGACGAGGAGGCGCTGTCCATCGCCTGGACCGCCTACGAGGCCGCCACCGGCCGTGAACTCCCCTCGGACTCCTTCACGATCAGCTACCCGGCCCTGGACCCCTCCTGGGACTTCGACTTCGACGACGACGACGAGATCACGGCCCGGCTGCCCCGCCTGAGCTCCCTCTTCGACTACTCGTAGCGGTAGAGCAGCGATTCGCGCTCGTGCTGCCGGATCTCCTCGATCGTCAGGCCGGGGAGGTCCAGGTGGGAGAGGGTGACCTCGGCGGAGCTCGGGACGGCGTCCTCGGTGAGCCACTTCTCGGGCTTCCAGGCGTCGCTGCGCAGGAACGCCTTCGGGCAGTGCTGGTAGGCCTCCTCGACCTCCACGACGATCGCGCTGCGCGGGGGCTTGCCGACGGCGGTCAGCTGCTCCAGCAGACGCGGATCGGCGGACACGCAGGCCCTTCCGTTCACGCGCAGCGTCGTGGCCCGGCCGGGGATGATGAAGATCAGCCCGGCCCGGCCCGTCTCCACGATGTTGTGGGCGGTGTCGAGCCGCTTGTTGCCGGTGGCGTCGGGGATGGCGAGGGTGAAGTCGTCCAGGACGGCCACGAATCCGGGCGGACCGCCCCGGGGAGTCACATCGCAGTGGCCGTCGGCGCCGGCGCTCGCGATGAACACCAGCGACGATCGCCCGATGACGGCGCGGGCGGCGTCGTGGATCCGGTCCACGGCCTTGCGGCGGGCCAGCTCGCCGGGCTCTTCGTAGAGTTCCCGCAGCTGGGCCGTGCTCCGGACGGCGGTGGCGTCCACGGCATCGAATGTCCGCCCGCTCGGCGGCGTAGTGGCTGTCATGTCCACGCACGCTACCGGGTGATCACGACCTGGAGCCCGCTGGTGTCGAGGTCGATCCCGAACGGCTAGGGCAGCCGCACCGACGTCCCGAAGGGGTGCGGCCCGTCGACCTCCGTGTGTACTCGGCGTACCGGTCACCCTGCATGTGCCGGATGGCGTACTTCAGCGCACGCTCGGGATCGATGTCCTCGCTATGGCCGCGGGCGGTGTTGGTCATGCCCGACGCCTCCTTCACTGCTTTCGGCCACGGTCCCACGAGGGTCCGCGCTCCGTCGTCACCCCTGGGGGTCGTCGTACTGCCGTGACCGGGCGTTCATGGGCGGATGGCAAGCTTGAAGGATGAACGATGCTGCCCCGGCGCCCACCCCCGCGCCCGCGCCCCGCCGTGCCCGTGTCCGTGCCCCCGAGCTGATCGGCAAGGGGGGCTGGCTGAACACCGGAGGCAAGCCGTACACACTCGCTGACCTGCGAGGACGGATTGTCATTCTCGATTTTTGGACCTTCTGCTGCATCAACTGCCTGCACGTCCTCGACGAGCTGCGCGAGCTGGAGGAGAAGCACCGCGACACCGTCGTGATCATCGGCGTGCACTCGCCGAAGTTCGCGCACGAGGCCGAGCACGCATCCGTCGTCGACGCCGTCGAGCGGTACGAGGTGCACCACCCCGTGCTGGACGATCCGGAGCTCGCGACCTGGAAGCAGTACGCCGTACGCGCCTGGCCCACGCTCGTCGTGATCGACCCCGAGGGGTACATCGTCGCCCAGCACGCCGGTGAGGGGCACGCACACGCCATCGAGCGGCTCGTCGAGGAGCTGGAGGCCGAGCACGAGGCCAAGGGGACGCTGCGGCGCGGCGACGGGCCGTACGTGGCGCCCGAGCCGGTCGCGAGCGACCTGCGGTTCCCCGGGAAGGCGCTGCTGCTGCCGAACGGGAACCTGCTGGTGTCGGACACCACGCGGCACCAGCTCGTGGAGCTGGCCGCCGACGGGGAGAGCGTCGTACGGCGCGTCGGCAGCGGGAAGCGCGGCTTCACCGCCGACAGCTTCAGCGAGCCGCAGGGGCTGGCGCTGCTGCCCGACGGGACCGTCGTCGTCGCCGACACCGTCAATCACGCGCTGCGCCGCTTCGACCCGGTCACCGGGACCGTCGAGACCGTCGCCGGTACCGGGCGCCAGTGGTGGCAGGGCTCGCCCACCTCCGGGCCCGCGCTGGAGGTGGACCTGTCCTCGCCGTGGGACGTGGCCTGGTGGCAGGGCAAGGTGTGGATCGCCATGGCCGGTGTCCACCAGCTGTGGTCCTGGGACCCGGAGAGCGGGACGGTCGAGGTCGCGGCCGGGACCACCAACGAGGGACTCCTCGACGGGCCCGCCGCCGAGGCCTGGTTCGCCCAGCCCTCCGGGCTCGCGGCCGCCGGGGACCGGCTGTGGATCGCCGACTCCGAGACCAGCGCCCTGCGCTACGTGGAGGCGGGCGAGGGCGGGTACGTCGTCAAGTCCGCCGTCGGGACCGGCCTGTTCGACTTCGGCCACCGGGACGGGGACGCGGGCCAGGCCCTGCTCCAGCACCCGCTCGGGGTGACCGCCCTGCCCGACGGCTCGGTCGCGGTGTGCGACACGTACAACCACGCGCTGCGCCGCTACGACCCCGCCAGCGGCGAGGTCTCGACGCTCGCCACCGACCTGCGCGAGCCGAGCGACGCCGTGCTGGTCGGCGACGACATCGTGGTCGTGGAGTCCGCCCGGCACCGGCTGACCCGGCTGCGGCTCCCGGAGGAGGCCGTACGGGTCGAGTCGGTGGCCCACCGTACGCAGCGCGCCGCCACCGAGGTGGCCCCCGGCACGCTCCGTCTCGACGTGGTCTTCCAGGCCCCGAGCGGGCAGAAGCTCGACACCCGCTACGGGCCCTCGACGCGCCTGCTGGTCTCCTCGACCCCGCCCGAGCTCCTCGCCGGTGGAGAGGGCGCCGGGACGGACCTGTTCCGGGAGCTCGCCCTGAACCCGGACGTCACCGAGGGCGTGCTGCACGTCTCCGCGATGGCGGCGTCCTGTGACGACGACCCGGCCAACGAGTACCCGGCCTGCCACGTCCACCAGCAGGACTGGGGGGTACCCGTCCGTGTCACCGACGGCGGCGCCGCCCGGCTGCCCCTCGTCCTCGCCGGAATGGACGACGAGGGGTAACCGGGACCTCGGTCGCGGCGGGAAGGCCGCGCTGCGCGGCCTTCCTGGGGCTCAGCCCTCCAGGAAGGCCAGCAGGGCGTTCGCCAGCAGGAACGGGTCGTCCGCGCCGCACAGTTCGCGGGCGCTGTGCATGGAGAGGATCGCGACGCCGATGTCGACGGTCTGGATGCCGTGGCGGGCGGCCGTGATCGGGCCGATCGTCGTGCCGCACGGCATCGAGTTGTTGGAGACGAAGGTCTGCCACGGCACGCCGGCCCGCTCGCAGGCGCTCGCGAACACCGCGCGCCCGCTGCCGTCGGTCGCGTAGCGCTGGTTGACGTTGACCTTCAGGATCGGTCCGCCGTTGGCCCGCGGGTGGTGCGAGGGGTCGTGGCGCTCCGCGTAGTTGGGGTGCACGGCGTGACCGGTGTCGGAGGACAGGCAGATGGTGCCCGCGAAGGCGCGCGCCCGGTCCTCGTATGAGCCCCCGCGCGCGAAGACAGAACGTTCCAGCACGTTCCCCAGAAGCGGCCCGTCCGCGCCGGTGTCCGACTGCGAGCCGTTCTCCTCGTGGTCGAAGGCGGCCAGCACCGGGATGTGGTCGAGCTTCCCGCTGGTGGACGCGGCCGCCAGCGCGGCGACGCCCGCGTGCACGGAGAGCAGGTTGTCCATCCGGGGACCGGCGAGCAGTTCGCGGCCGCGGCCGAGGTAGGCGGGGGGCTCGATCGAGTGGACCATCAGGTCCCAGCCGGCCACCGAGCCCTGTGCCAGGCCCTCTTCCTCCTCCAGGAACGCGATCAGGTCGCCCTCCTGGACCTCGCCCAGACCCCAGATCGGCTGCATGTGCCGCTGCTTGTCGAGCTTGAGCCCGTCCGAGTTCACCGACCGGTCCAAGTGCACGGCCAGTTGGGGCACGCGCAGCAGCGCGCGGTCCACGTTCACCAGGCGATCGGTGCCGTCCCGCAGGGTCAGCCGCCCGGCCAGGCCCAGGTCGCGGTCGAGCCAGGTGTTGAGCAGGGTGCCGCCGTAGATCTCGACGGCGATCTGCCGCCAGCCCTGTGAGCCGGTGTCAGGCAGCGGCTTGACCCGCAGGTTGGGCGAGTCGGTGTGCGCGCCGACGATCCGGAAGGGGGTGTGCGCGGACGCGCCTTCGGGGACGAACCAGGCGATGAGCGCGCCGCCGCGGAGCACGAACTTGCCCCCGGTGCCGGCATCCCAGGCGTCCGTTTCCGACAACTGCCTGAAGCCTGCCTTCTCCAGCCGCTCGGCCGCGTTGGCCACGGCGTGGTACGGCGACGGACTGGCCGTCAGGAAGGTCATCAGGTCGTCGGTGTGGCCGCGGTCGAAGCGGGCGGGAGAGCTCATGTGGTTCACCTTAACGACGGTCGTGTACGCCATGGCCGGACTGCGGCGGATGGCCGAGGGGTCGGGGACCGCAGGGTGTGTGATCTGCGGGCGCGTCGATTCTCAGCCCGGCGGGCGCTCGAATCTGCGGTGCAGTTGTCTGCGCTCGCCCCGGCGGATGCGCGGGAGCATCTCCGGGGTCTGCGCGGAGCGCTGCGCGCGCCTCTTGCGTCCGGCGCAGAAGATACAGGCCTCACCGGGGGGCGCGTCGGGATCGATGGGCGCACCGGGGTGCTCGGAGCAGCCCGAGGCGTTGCGGGGCCGGGACAGCTCGCGCGCGACGATGAAGGCGCGGTGGAGGTCGTCGGCGATGCGGACGAAGTCCTCGGCGGGCGAGGACAGGCTCAGGTGGAAGCGCTGGTCCTCGACCGTGCGCAGGAACGCGCGCAGCGCCGACAGCGTGTACGGGCCCTCCGGCACGGGGTAGCCCAGGCGCCGCTGCTCCCCGGCGGGGCCCGCCGCCCGGCCGCCCTGCAGGCGCTGCCCGAGGCGTCGCCGGTCGTTGCAGATGAGGCAGCGGCCCCAGCCTTCCGGCGCCTCGGGGTCGAGGGCGCCGTTGGGGTGCTCGGGGCAGCCGGTGTAGCTCTTGGCGGGTGCCAGCCCGGCGGCGGTCTGGAAGGCCACGTAGAGGGCGTCGGCGATCCCGTCGTACTCGGCGGGGTGCGCGCCGTCGTACAGCTCGCGCAGGTGGTCGCCGAGGCTGCCCAGGCTCGCCTGCAGCTCCTTGAGGGCGTACGGCCGCCCGGTGGGGACGGAGTACCCCCTGCTGCCGTGCTGATCCTGTGGACTCATGTGTACGAGCGTCCCATGAACGACCGACAACGGGGAAAGCCGCAGGACACAGGCCTGTGGCGAGGTACGGCAGCGGCCGGGCCCCCGTGCGGAGGACCCGGCCGCTGGACGTTCGGTGCGGGGTGCGGGCTAGAACGCGGCCTCGTCGAGCTCCATGAGGGAGTTGTCGACGACCTCGGCCAGCTGGCGCTGGACCGAGACGCCCGGCAGGACCTGCGCCGCGAAGAACTTCGCGGCGGCGATCTTGCCGGTGTAGAACGGCACGTCCTTGGCGGAGGCGGTGGCGAGCTTCTCGGCGGCCACGGCCGCGCCCTTGAGCAGCAGGTATCCGACGACCACGTCGCCGGAGGCCATCAGCAGGCGGGTGGTGTTCTGGCCGACCTTGTAGATGTTCTTGACGTCCTCGCCGGTGGCGGTGAGGTCGACGATCATCTGGCCGACGATGGCCTCCAGGTCCACGGCGGCCTTGGCGAGCGCGTCGCGGGCGCCGGCCAGCTCCTCGCCGCCGACGGCCTCGGCCAGGAACTTCTTGATCGTCTCGGAGAGGACGTTCAGGGAGGCGCCCTGGTCGCGGACGATCTTCCGGAAGAAGAAGTCCTGGCCCTGGATGGCCGTGGTGCCCTCGTAGAGGGTGTCGATCTTGGCGTCGCGGATGTACTGCTCGATCGGGTACTCCTGCAGGTAACCGGAGCCGCCGAAGGTCTGCAGGGACTGCGCGAGCTGCTCGTACGACTTCTCCGAGCCGTAGCCCTTCACGATCGGCAGGAGCAGGTCGTTCAGGCCGATCTCGACGGAGGCGTCCTCGCCCGCGGCCTGCTTGAGCTGGATGGTGTCCTGGACGGAGGCGGTGTACAGGACGAGGGCGCGCATGCCCTCGGCGTACGCCTTCTGCGTCATGAGCGAGCGGCGCACGTCGGGGTGGTGCGTGATGGTGACCTTGGGCGCGGTCTTGTCCATGAAGTTCGCGAGGTCCGGGCCCTGCACGCGCTCCTTGGCGTACTCCAGCGCGTTGAGGTAGCCGGTGGAGAGGGTGGCGATGGCCTTCGTGCCGACCATCATCCGGGCGAACTCGATGATCATGAACATCTGGCGGATGCCGTCGTGCTTGTCGCCGATCAGCCAGCCCTTGGCGGGGTGCTGGTCGCCGAAGGTCATCTCGCACGTGTTGGAGGCCTTGAGGCCCATCTTGTGCTCGACGTTCGTCGCGTAGACGCCGTTGCGCTCGCCCAGCTCGCCGGTCTCCCAGTCGAAGTGGAACTTCGGGACGAGGAAGAGGGACAGGCCCTTGGTGCCCGGGCCGTGGCCCTCGGGGCGGGCGAGGACGTAGTGGAGGATGTTCTCCTCCATGTCGTGCTCACCGGAGGTGATGAAGCGCTTCACGCCCTCGATGTGCCAGGAGCCGTCGGCCTGCTGGACCGCCTTGGTGCGGCCGGCGCCGACGTCCGAGCCGGCGTCCGGCTCGGTGAGGACCATGGTGGAGCCCCAGCGCTTCTCGACGGCTATCTGCGCGACCTTCTTCTGCGCCTCGTTGCCCTCTTCGAAGAGGATGCCGGCGAACGCCGGGCCGGAGGAGTACATCCAGATGGCCGGGTTCGAGCCGAGCAGCAGCTCCGCGTAGGCCCAGATGAGGGAGCGGGGCGAGGTGGTGCCGCCGATCTCCTCGGGCAGGCCCAGGCGCCAGTACTCGGATTCCATGAAGGCTTCGTAGCTCTTCTTGAACGAGGCCGGGACCGGCGCGGTGTTGGTGGCCGGGTCGAAGACCGGCGGGTTGCGGTCGGCGTCCGTGAAGGACTCGGCCAGCTCGTTCTCGGCGAGGCGGGTGAGCTCCGACAGGACGCTCTTGGCGGTCTCGGTGTCCATCTCCTCGAAGGGACCGGTGCCGTACAGCTTGTCGCGGCCGAGCACCTCGAAGAGGTTGAACTCGATGTCGCGGAGATTCGACTTGTAGTGCCCCATGGCGACGGCTCCGTTAAGGCTCGGGGAGACAGGTTCCTCGTACATACCAATCGGTAACGTAATGATGCTACCCGTGGGTAATAAGGCGCAACCCTTGGCGCGCAATGTGACCAGCGTCAAAGCTCGCACCAGACGGTCTTGGTGTCCGGGCCCCGGACGACGCCCCACCGGAGCGCCACCGCGTCGAGCAGGACGAGGCCCCGCCCGGACTCGTCGCCGTCGGCCGCCTGCCGCGGTACGGGCCACACCCGCGGCTCGGGATCGGTGAGCTCGACCCGCGTACGGGTTGCCCTTCCGGTGATCCGCAGGGTGACGGGCGTGCCTTCGCCGAGGTGGGTGATCGCGTTGGTCAGCAGCTCGCTGACGCAGAGCTCCGCGTCGGGGCAGGCGCCGTCGCCGAGGTGCTCGCGCACGGCGTGGCGGAGGAGGGGTACGGCCCCGGGGACGGCGAGCAGCCGGATGGTGAGGGCGTTCACCGGTCGCCCAGGGCGGCGGCGAGGAGCCGGGCGGTGGCCGGGTTGCAGTTGCCGAGAGTGATGAGGGGCGGCGTGCGGTGGCTGCTGGCGTAGGAGGGGAGGTGCAGGTCGAGGGAGGGCAGCGTGATGCCGTGCGCGGCGAGTGCGGCGCGGAGCTCGGCCAGGGCCTCGATGGCGAGACGGTTGCCTGCGTGGTCGCTCATGAGAAGCAGCCATTCCTGTGCGGAGTGTGACGAACTGCTCACAGGCTGCCGTGACCCGGAGTAGCGTGGAAGGGTTTCCGGTTACGCAGGGCAAGTGGCAAATGGCGGTGGTGGGTTGTGCCCCCTCGTAAGGACACCGACGCGTCGGCGAATGTCCCCTCCTTCTACGGCGCCGAGCTGCGCTACAAGCGGGAGGCTGCCGGGTTCACGCTGGAGCAGCTGGCGGACGGCAGCTTCAGGGGTGTGCCGTTCCTGAGCCAGATCGAGCGCGGCGAACGCCGGATGCCACCGGATCTGGCCCGGCACGTGGACGCGAAGCTGGGGACGGACGGCTTTTTCGAGCGCCGTTGTGAAGATGCGCGGCGGGCGAAGCAGTCCGGGCACGCGGAGTACTTCGCGGACGTCGCGGAAATGGAGCCGTACGCCGAGACGATCGAGGAATGGGCGCCGATGCTGGTGCCGGGGCTTCTCCAGACAGCCGCATACGCCACGGCGGTTTCGCGTACCACGCTGCCATGGCTGCGACCTGCGGTCGTGGAGAAGCAGGTCCACGCCCGTATGGAGCGGGCAAAGCTGTGGGACCGCGAGGACCGTCCGGCGTTCTGGGTGATCCTCAACGAGTTGCTGATCCGCAGACCGCTGCTGCCCCATGAGGAAATGGCGGACCAGTTGGATCGGATCGCGCATGTGGTGCGGTCCACGCAGAGCGTTTTGCAGCTCCTTCCGGAAACGGCGGCTGCCCATCCCATGATGATGGGCATGACCAAGACCATGACCTTCCCCGATGCGCCGCCCGTCGTGTATACGGAGGGTCTGCACAGCGGTCAGCTCATCGACTATCCGGCCCTCGTGAAGGACTACCGCAGGTCGTACGATCTGCTCAGGGCTGCCGCGCTGTCACCTGAGGCGTCCCTGGCGATGATCGACGCAGCTGCAGAGGACTTCCGACATGGCAAGCACCGACATTGACTTGGCGTCCGCCCGCTGGCGCAAGAGCAGCTACAGCAACGGCAGCGGCGGAGACTGCGTCGAGGTCGCCGAGGCATTCCCCGGTGCCGCCCGCTGGCGCAAGAGCAGCTACAGCAACGGCGATGGAGGCAACTGCGTCGAGGTCGCGGACGGCCTGGTCGGGATCGTTCCCGTCCGCGACTCGAAGAGGCCGCACGGGCCCGCAGTGATCGTCACGGCCGGTGCGTGGGTGCCGTTCGTGCGGGCGCTGAAGGCCGCGGAAATTCCCGCCTGAGGCCGACCCCCTCCGCCCGCCCCCGGAGGGACTGGCCCGTACCGGCCGGTTCGGTGCCGGTCGCTCGGTAGGGTGGGCCGCATGTACGGCTACGACCAGAACCCGGGTGCCCAGCAGCAGTATGCGCAGCAGCCCCCGCAGGGCTACGCGCAGCAGGCGCCGCCGCTGTACCCGGAGCCGTCCCCGCCGTCCCTCGCGGACGCGGTACGCGCCTTCACCACCGGGTCGCTGTCGGCCGAGGACTTCCAGCAGATCTTCGCCACCTCGAAGGTCTACTGCCCGCGCGGCGAGACCCCGGGCTTCCTGGCGCTGCACAACACGCAGCAGCCGGTCATCCCGATGTTCACCACGCTCAAGGAGCTGCGCCGGTACGCCGGCAAGGAGTCCAAGTACTTCGTGATCACCGGCGCGGAGGTCATCGACCTGCTGCCGACCGGGTACGGCTTCGTCCTCGACATGGAGGGCGACCACCGGATGGTCTTCGACGCGAAGGCGGTCGAGCAGATGGTCGACTTCGCGATGCGCCGCATGTACGGCTAGACGCCGTTGCTGCGCAGACGGCTAGCCGACGCCTGACGGGGGGCTCGTTGCTGAGGGTGCAGTTCACCACCGAGGACCTGCTCAACGTCACCTTCGCGAGCGAGCCGCTCCCGCTGGTGGAGCTGGCCATGGCGCTCGTCGCCTGGCAGCGCACCGACGAGCAGGCGGTTTTCGGCCGCTGGCGGGGCCACGTCGCCCGGGAGTTACCGGGCCGGGTGCGCCCGCTGCTGGACCTGGTGCGGCCGGACGGTGACAACCCGCAGTTCGTCGAGCCGTACTCGCGCACCCTGGACGAGGGGCTGGTGGCCGTACGGGACGCGGGCCCGCTGCTCACCACCGGCGAACTGGGCCGCACCGCCGCCCGGGCCCCCGGCGGTGCGTCCTGGCTGCGCGCGCTGTGGGGCCAGGACCGCGAGGCGTGGGGTCAGCTCGACAGCGCGATCCGGTCCGCGTACGAGGTGGTCGTCGCCCCGAACTGGCCGCGGATCCGGCAGTCCTTCCAGGCGGACGTGGCCTGGCGCACCCGGCTGCTGGCCGCCCACGGCATCAAGGCGTGCCTGGCCAGCACGCATCCGCAGGCCGACTGGACGGGCTCGGTCTTCGAGGTCGGGCTGCCGCCGGACTACGCGACCACCCTCGGCGGCCGTGGCCTGCTGCTGATGCCCTCGCCGTTCTGGACGGGGCGTCCGCTGCTCGCGGAGGGCCCGGAGGGTCCGGACGGCAGGCGCCTGCTGTTGTACCCGGCGCTGACCCCGCTGCCGCTGGTCGGACCGGGCCCGGCGGAGGGGGCGCTGGACGCGCTGCTGGGCCGGACCCGGGCGGCGGTGCTCCAGCTGCTGATCCAGCAGCGCACGACCAGCGAACTGGCCAGGGACCTCGACATCAGCCTCCCCTCGGTCTCCGAACACACCCGCACCCTGCGCGCGGCCGGCCTGATCACCACCCAGCGCGACGGCAAGGCGGTCCTCCACTCGGCCACCGGCCTGGGCGTGGACCTGCTCCACAGCGGCGGTCTCTGATCCTTTCGGGCAGGCCCGAAAGGATCGCGGCGGGGGGCCGCGGCTCCCGACCATCAGTGCTGCGGGGGAATCCACGGGGGGTCCCCCGCCTCACATACGAGGAGGCAGTGATGGTTGGTACGTCGATCCGCACGAAGCTCGCCGTGGTCGCGGCGGCCGGGATGCTGGCGCTGGGCACGGGGGTCCTGGCGGCGGGGCCGGCCCAGGCGTCGGATTACGAGATCCTGGGGTGCCCGTCCGGTTTCGCGTGCATCTACACCGAAGGCTGGAACTCGACCACCGTGTCCCAGAAGTGGGACCGGGCCGGCACCTACAACCTCAGCAACCAGGAGAACTACCACTGGGTCATCAACAACCAGACCCAGAACTGGAAGTTCAAGCTGTGCACGGGCTACGGCGGCACCGGTACGTGTGAGTCCATGCCCCTGGACCAGTGGGAGTGGCGGAACCTCACGCCGGTCAACTCGGTGATCGTCTCGCCGTAACCGCAGGTCGGACCACCCGCAGGCCCCGGGGGAATTCCCCCGGGGCCCGCTCTGTTCTGTGGGGTGTGGCAGAAAGTTCGAGTTTCAACTAAACTCGACGCAGAAGGAGGTCCTGACCATGCCCGCAGTGACTGTTGAGAACCCGTTGACGCTTCCGCGCGTGGCCCGGCCGCAGGCCGTCGTTCCGCGCAAGGTGCTGGCCGTCACCACCGCTCCCGGTGGTTTCGAGGGTGAGGGATTCCCGGTGCGCCGCGCGTTCGCGGGGATCAACTACCAGTACCTCGACCCGTTCATCATGATGGACCAGATGGGCGAGGTGGAGTACGCCCCGGGCGAGCCCAAGGGCACCCCGTGGCACCCGCACCGCGGCTTCGAGACCGTCACGTACCTGATCGACGGAACGTTCGTCCATCAGGACAGCAACGGCGGCGGCGGCGTCATCAACGGCGGTGACACGCAGTGGATGACCGCCGGTTCGGGCCTGCTCCACATCGAGGCTCCGCCGGAATCCCTCGTCGTCAGCGGCGGGCTGTTCCACGGCCTCCAGCTGTGGGTGAACCTCCCGGCCTCCGACAAGATGATGCCCCCGCGCTACCAGGACATCGGCGGCGGCCAGGTCCAGCTGCTGTCCACCCCGGACGGCGGCGCCCTGCTCCGCGTGATCGCCGGTGAGCTCGACGGACACCAGGGCCCGGGCATCACCCACACCCCGATCACGATGATCCACGCGACCGTCACCCCGGGCGCGCAGATCACCCTGCCGTGGCGCGAGGACTTCAACGCGCTGGCGTACGTGCTGGCCGGGCGCGGGTCGGTCGGCGAGGACCGCCGGCCCGTCCACACCGGGCAGACGGCCGTCTTCGGCGAGGGCGGATCGCTCACGGTGCGGGCGGACGAGGCCCAGGACTCGAACGCCCCGGACCTGGAGGTCGTGCTCCTCGGCGGCCGTCCGATCCGGGAACCGATGGCGCACTACGGTCCGTTCGTCATGAACAGCAAGCACGAACTCCAGCAGGCCTTCGACGACTTCCAGGCCGGCCGGCTGGGGCGCATCCCCACCACCGCCCGCACGGGCCTCGGCCACCGCGGCGCCGGCGACGCGGAGGACTGACCGGCCCGGACGTGCTCCCGGCAGGCAGGACGTCCCGCCGGGCAGGACGTCCCGCCGGGCGGGATCCGTCAGGCGGGATCCACGGGCCCGGGCCGCGGCGCATCGCCGTACCGGGCCCGCAGTTCCGAGACCACCCCGAAGAAGGCCGCGGTCAGCGGTACCGCCAGCAGCATTCCCAGGATCCCGGCGATGCTCGCCCCGGCGGTGATGGCCAGCATCACCACGGCCGGGTGCATCTGCACCGTGCGGCTCTGCACCAGGGGCTGGAGCACGTACCCCTCGAGCATCTGCACCGCCAGCACCAGACCGAGCGCCCACAGGCCGATGACCCAGCCCCGGTCGGCGAAGGCGACGAGGACCGCCACGGCGCCCGACAGGATGGCCCCCAGGTAGGGGATGTAGGCGGTCACGAAGACCAGGGAGGCCAGCCCCAGGGCGCCCGGCACGCCGAGGACCAGCAGGCCCGCCCCGATCAGCACGGCGTCGACCAGGGCCACGAAGGTGGTCCCGCGCATGAAGCCCTCGACGGCCGCGAAGGCGTGCCGCCCCATGGCCTCCATCAGGTCGCCCGACCGGCTCGGCACCAGCGAGCGCAGCGCCCCCGCGGCCCGGTGGGAGTCGCGGAGGAAGAAGAAGATCAGCACCAGCGAGAGCAGGGCCATCGCGAGCACCGAGCCGACCACGCTGAGCCCGGTGACCACGCCCGACGCGGCGGTGCCGCCGAACTTCGTGAGCAGCTCCTTGGAGTTCGCGGTGATGTCCTCCAGCGAGGTGCCCACCGCCCCGACGTGCTCGGCGAGGGCCTCGCCGGCCCGCCGCAGGGCGTCGATGATCTGATCGCCGGTCTCGATGAGCGCGAGGACGACGACGTACGTGGCCCCGCCGGTGACGGCGACCACGGCGAGGCAGGTCAGGGCCGCGGCGAGCGAGCGGTTCATTCCCGCGCGGACCAGGCGCCGGTGCATCGGTCCGAGCAGGGCCGTGCCGAGCACGGCCAGCAGGACGGGTGTGACGGCGGTCTGGAAGACGATGCACAGCCATACGCCGACGGCGAGGACCGCGGCCACGAGCAGGGCGACGGCGCACCAGGCGGCGACGCGCCGTACGGGCGCAGGCAGGAGGGGATCGGACACCGCTGTATCCAATCACGGTCCGTCAGCCCGCCCCCGGTGCCGGGCTCAGCGCACCGGTTCCGCGTCCGGCTTCGACTGCTCGCGCAGTTCGAACCAGATCGACTTGCCCTCGCCCTGCGGGTCCACGCCCCAGGTGTCGGCCAGCATCTCCATCAGCAGCACGCCGCGGCCGCTGGAGGCCATCTCGCCGGGGTGCCGCTTGTGCGGGAGCTCGTCGCTGGCGTCCGCGACCTCGACGCGCAGCCGACGCCCGCCCAGCTCGCCCGCCGCCTCCGCGACCAGGAGCGCGTCGCCGTCGGTGTGCACCAGTACGTTCGTCACCATCTCGGAGACCATGAGCACCACCGAGTCCACCTGCTCGGGGTCGGCCCAGTCGTGCAGCAGCTCGCGGATCTGGCGGCGGGCGCCCGCGATCTGCTCCGGTTCGGCCTGGGCCACGGTCAGCATCGTGCGACGGGCCGGCCGGCCGGGGTGGAGCTGCGGGGAGCCGCAGCCGCACCCGCCGCCCTCGCGGCACAGCAGCACCACCGCTATGTCGTCCTCGCGGCGGTCGGCCAGCGGGCCGGTGGTGTGGTGCGAGGACGGTCCGTGAACGGCCTGGACCAGCAGGTCGGCCAGCTTTTCGAGGTGGCCTGCGGCGAGGTCCGCCTCGGTCTCCAGGATCGCGCGCAGCCGGGCCCAGCCGGTGTCCAGGTCGTGCCCGCCGGTCTCGATGAGCCCGTCGGTGCACAGCATCATCGTCTCGCCGGGTTCCAGGGTGAACCGGGTGGTCGGATAGTCGGTGTCCGGGACGATCCCGAGGGGCAGGCCGCCCGCCGTGGGGCGCACCAGGACGGTGCCGTCCGTCATCCGGATCGCGGGGTCGGGATGGCCTGCGCGGGCCACCTCCAGCACTCCGGTCCGCGGGTCGCACTCCACGTACAGGCAGGTCGCGAACCGCGGGCTCTGGAAGTCCGGGTCGGCGCCTCCGCCGAGGTCCGGGTCCTCGGCGGAATCGGACTCCTGCGAGGAGCACAGCCCGGCCAGGAAGCGGGAGGCGCGGGAGAGCACCGCGTCGGGGCGGTGGCCCTCGGAGGCGTACGCCCGTACGGCGATCCGCAGCTGGCCCATCAGTCCGGCCGCGCGCACGTCGTGGCCCTGCACGTCGCCGATGACCAGCGCGAACCGTCCCGAGGGCAGCGGGATCATGTCGTACCAGTCGCCGCCGACCTGCAGCCCGCCGCCGGTCGGGACGTACCGGGCGGCGATCTGCATGCCGGGGATCTCGGGGCCGAGCTGCGGCATCATCGACCGCTGCAGGCCGGTGGTGAGTTCCCGCTCGGATTCGGCCACCCCTGCGCGCTGGAGGGCCTGCGCGAGCATCCGGGCCACGGTGGTCAGCACGGACCGTTCGTCGGGGGAGAAGGACACCGGGTGCTTGAAGGCGGCCATCCAGGCGCCCATGGTCCGTCCGGCCACGATCAGGGGCAGGAACGCCCAGGACTCCCGGTCGAAGCGCTGGGCGAGCGGCCAGGTGGCCGGGAAGCGCCGCTTGTAGTCCTCGGGGCTGGGCAGGTAGATGGCCCGGCCGGAGCGGACGACCTCCGCGGCCGGATAGTCCGTCTCCAGCGTCATGTCCGTGAAGGGCCCCTCGTCCCCCGGACCGTGCCCGTGGTGCCCGATGATCGACAGCCGGTCCCCGGCCACGCCGAAGACGGCGAGACCGTCCGGGTTGAAGCCGGGCATGGACAGCGAGGCCGCGACCCGCAGCACCTCCGCCGTGGAGCGGGCCTCCGCCAGCGCCCGGCCCGCGTCCAGCAGGAAGGCCTCGCGGGAGCGCCGCCAGTCGCCGGTGATCGGGGTGTGCGCGGCGGTGGTGCCGGGCTGCGGCTCGGCGATCTCCTGGATGGTGCCGATCAGCTCGTAGTCGACGCGGCCGTCCGGGTCGCGGTTCTCGACCGGTTTGGAGCGGCTGCGTACGGTGCGCAGGACCCGCCCGTCCTCGTCCATGATCCGCAGCCTGGCCTCGGCGAGCGTGCCCTCGGCGACGGCCAGGTTCACGATGCCGTTGATCTCGTTCCAGTCCACCGGGTGGAACCGCGACCGCACGGCGACCTCGGGCAGCACCACGGGCTCGGCGGGCAGCCCGAGGAGCCGGGCGGCCTCGGTGTCGAGTGTGACCGTCCCGGAGGCGTTGTCCCATCGCCACAGGCCGGTCGCGATGGCGGCCAGGACGTCCTCGGTGCGCACCCGGCCATCTTTACAGGTCATCACTCTCACGTGCCTGTTCACCGGGCCCCGGTGGGCTCTTGCGCGGGGCCCGGCGGGCGTGCCCGACCCGGCCGCCGCCCGGACGGTAACCTTGTGACGGTTGAATCCACCCTGGTATCGCGAAGAACTGGATGACTGATGCATCGGTACAGGTCCCACACCTGCGGCGAGCTCCGCGCCTCTGACGTCAACGCCGACGTCCGGCTGAGCGGCTGGCTGCACAACCGTCGAGACCTGGGCGGCATCCTCTTCATCGATCTGCGTGACCACTACGGCATCACGCAGCTCGTGGCCCGTCCCGGCACCGCCGCGAACGAGGCGCTGAGCAGCGTCACCAAGGAGACCGTCGTCCGCATCGACGGCAAGGTCGTCTCCCGTGGCGCGGACAACGTCAACCCCGAGCTCCCCACCGGCGAGATCGAGATCGAGGTCGCCGAGGTCGAGGTGCTCGGCGCGGCCGCCCCGCTGCCCTTCACCATCAACACCGACGACGGTGTGAACGAGGAGCGGCGCCTGGAGTACCGCTTCCTCGACCTGCGCCGTGAGCGCATGCACCGCAACATCATGCTGCGCTCGGCCGTCATCGCGGCCATCCGGCACAAGATGGTGGCCCTCGGCTTCAACGAGATGGCGACCCCGATCCTCACCGCGACCTCCCCCGAGGGCGCCCGTGACTTCGTGGTGCCGTCCCGTCTGAACCCGGGCAGGTTCTACGCCCTGCCGCAGGCCCCGCAGCAGTTCAAGCAGCTGCTGATGATCTCCGGCTTCGACCGGTACTTCCAGATCGCGCCGTGCTTCCGCGACGAGGACGCCCGCGCCGACCGTTCGCCGGGCGAGTTCTACCAGCTCGACGTGGAGATGTCCTTCGTCGAGCAGGAGGACGTCTTCCAGCCGATCGAGCGCCTGATGACCGAGCTCTTCACCGAGTTCGGCAACGGCCGCGAGGTCACCTCCCCCTTCCCGCGGATCCCGTTCCGCGAGTCGATGCTGAAGTACGGCAACGACAAGCCCGACCTGCGCGCCAAGCTGGAGCTCGTCGACATCACCGACGTGTTCGAGGCCTCGGAGTTCAAGGCCTTCGCCGGCAAGCACGTGCGCGCCCTGGCCGTCCCGGACACCGCCGCGCAGCCGCGCAAGTTCTTCGACGGCCTCGGCGAGTACGCGATCTCGCTGGGCGCCAAGGGCCTGGCCTGGGTCCGCGTCGGCGAGGACGGCGCCCTGAGCGGCCCGATCGCCAAGTTCCTCACCGAGGAGAACGTCAAGGTCCTCACCGAGCGCCTGGGCCTGGTCCCCGGCCACGCCGTGTTCTTCGGCGCGGGCGACTTCGACGAGGTCTCCAAGATCATGGGCCCGGTCCGGGTCGAGGCCGCCAAGCGCGCCGGCCAGTTCGAGGAGAACGTCTTCCGCTTCTGCTGGATCGTCGACTTCCCGATGTACGAGAAGGACGAGGACACCGGCCGGATCGACTTCTCCCACAACCCCTTCTCCATGCCGCAGGGCGGGATGAAGGACCTGGAGGAGAAGGACCCGCTCGACATCCTGGCGTGGCAGTACGACATCGTCTGCAACGGCATCGAGCTGTCCTCCGGCGCCATCCGCAACCACGAGCCCGAGGTCATGCTGAAGGCCTTCGAGATTGCGGGCTACGAGGCCGAGACCGTCGAGCGCGAGTTCGCCGGCATGCTGCGCGCCTTCCGTCTCGGCGCCCCGCCGCATGGTGGCATCGCCCCGGGCGTGGACCGCATCGTGATGCTGCTGGCCGACGAGCCGAACATCCGCGAGACCATCGCCTTCCCGCTGAACGGCAACGCGCAGGACCTGATGATGGGCGCGCCCACCGTCCTGGAGGAGTCCCGCCTGCGTGAGCTGAACATCGCGCTGCGCAAGCCGGTCGAGGCGAAGCCGGCGGAGGCCAAGCCGATCGCCGAGGCCGTCCACCCGGACGCCGCGCGGTAACGCGACGCGCTGATCGAGGAAGGGCCCGGGATCCTTGGATCCCGGGCCCTTCCGTCGTACCTGAACCTTCCCGGACCTTCCCGGGTCTCCCCGGACCTACTAGAACCGGTCGAGGATGCCCTTGAGGAGGGCGGCGGAGGTCAGCTCGCGCGGGGCGGGGCCGGCGTGGAAGAAGCCGGCGTTCTCGGCGTCCAGCTTGCGCAGGAAGTCGAAGGCCTTCGCGTCGTGGTCGCCGAAGGCGACGAACTGCCAGTGGATGCCGGGGGCGGTGGTGGCCGCCTCGGCCAGGGCCGCCTTGGCGGGCTGCCGGTTGTCGGGGGCGCCGTCGGTCTGGAAGACGACGAGGGCCGGGCCCTCGCCACCGTCCTTGCGGTAGTGCTCGACGACGGCCTCGACGGCGACGTGGTAGCTGGTGCGGCCCATCCGGCCGAGCTCGGCGTGGCGGGCCTCGACCCAGCCCTCGTCGTGGCCGTCGAGGGCCAGGTCGGCGGTGCCGTCCAGTTCGGTGGAGAAGAAGACGGTGTGGACCGTGGCCTGGTCGTCGAGGTGCGCGGCCAGGGCGAGGGCGTGGTCGGCGAGGTACTGGGCGCTGCCGTCCTTGTAGAACCCGCGCATCGATCCGGACCGGTCCAGGACGAGGTACACCTTGGCGCGCGCCCCGGCCTTGCCCTTGCCCCGGAGCACCTGCCCGGCGGCCTTGTAGGCCCCGGCGACCCCGGGAGCCCGCTTGCGCACCGCGGCTGCCGCGTGCGCGGGCCCTGCCTCCTCGGCCTCCTCGGCTTCGACGACCGGCTCGGGACCGGCCTCGGCGGCGAGGGGCTCTGCCTCCGGTGCTGGTGCGGCGGCCTCGACGGCGACCGGCTCGGGTTCAGCCTCGGCTTCGGGGGCGACGGCTTCGGCAGCGACCGGCTCGGGCTCCGCCTCAGGTGCGGCGGCTTCGGCGGCGGCCGGCTCGGGCTCGGCCTCGGCGGCGGCCGGCTCGGGTTCGGCCTCCGCTTCGGGGGCGACGGCTTCGGCGGTGACCGGCTCGGGCTCGGCGGCGGCCGGCTCGGGTTCGGCCTCCGCTTCGGGGGCGACGGCCTCGGCGGTGACCGGCTCCGGCTCCGCCTCGGGTGCGGTGGCTTCGGCGGCGACCGGCTCCGTCTCCGGGGCGGCTGCCTCGGCGGCTGCCGGCTCCGGTGCGGTTTCGGCGTCGGCGTCGGCGTCGGCTTCCGGCTGTGCCTGCGGCACGACGGCCTCGCCGACCGGCTCGGGGTCCGCCTCCGGCGCCGGAACGTCCGCCTCGGCCGGCTCGGCCTCGGCTTCGGGCGCCACCGGCCCGGTGGGGCCCTGCTGTACCGACGGAGGAACGGGGCGGCGGGCCTCCGGCACCGTGGCGTCCGCCGACGGCGCGGACGCGGGCGACGGGTCCGGGGCCGGGGCCGTGAGGACCGTTCCCGGCTCGCGGTCCCGCGGTGCGGACTGCGGCGGAACGGTGGGGTTGTCGAAGGACGCGGCCACCAGCTCGGCCGCCACGTCCAGCGGGGTGCGTTCTGTCTGGCTCGGGAGGTTCGCCGAGGGGGTGTCCGAAGTCTCCGGAACGGGTTCCGCGGACCGTCCGAACACCTTGCGCAACAAGCTCCGAATACCCATGGGCCAGGCCTTTCGCATGAGTGCGTGCGTCGTTTGTCCGTGCTGCGCGGATGATCCCTGCCCAGAGTGGACACGTAAGGTTATCGGCCGCCCGGCTGGATCTTCGGGAGGGGCACCTTTCGTGGTGTCCGGTTTCCGGACGCGCTCACCCCCTTCCCGAACTCCCGCTCCGACGTGCTGGGTTCACCGACCGTTCATCCCCGCGCCGCCGCTTCGGCGCACCTCCCGCCTAGCGTCACCGCTGGATCGTTCCGACACGTTGTCGGCGCCCACGCAGCTACCCGGAGGACATTCGTGCGCAAGCTCCTGCCGCTCATCGGCAACCCGCATGGGAGCGGCCGTTCCGCTCTCACCTGCCGCTACCGCTGTGGCGACGCCTGCTTCCACGAGGTGCCGAACACCAGCGACAACGAGTACGCCGGCGATGTCATAGCCCGCGCGTACTCCCGCCGCTCGATGCTGCGCACCGCCGCCGTCGTGACCGTCGCCACCGCCGCGGGCAGCGCCATCGCCCTCAGCGGCCCCGGCCAGAGCGCCCTCGCCGCGCCCGTCGGCGAGGCCGGGGCCGCCGGTGCCTCCAAGAGCGGCGAGGCCGCCCGCGGCCTGCGCTTCAAGGCCGTCGCCCCGAACACCGACGACAAGGTCACGGTCCCCGAGGGCCACGACCAGAACGTGGTCATCCGCTGGGGCGAGCCGATCCTCAAGGGTGCCCCGGGCTTCAACGCCGACAAGCAGACCGCCGCCGCGCAGGCCGGTCAGTTCGGCTACAACAACGACTTCCTGAGCCTTCTCCCGCTCGGCGGCGACTACGAGCGCCAGCAGCTGCTCGTGGCCAACCACGAGTACACGGACGAGAACCTCATGTTCAAGGGGTACGACCCGGCCAACCCGACCCGCGAGCAGGTCGAGATCGCCTGGGCCGCGCACGGCCTGTCCGTGGTCGTCGTCCAGGAGGACCACCGCAGCGGCAAGCTGACCGCAGTCACCCGCCACCAGCTCAACCGCCGCCTGACCGCCACCAGCGAGTTCAAGCTGACCGGCCCGGCAGCGGGCAGCGCCCTGCTGAAGACGTCGGCCGACGCCACCGGCACCAAGGTGCTCGGCACCCTCAACAACTGCGCCGGCGGCACCACCCCGTGGGGCACCACCCTCCACGGCGAGGAGAACTTCAACCAGTACTTCGGCAACGCCGGCCAGGTCACCGACCCCGCCCAGGCCGCCCGCCTGAAGCGCTACGGCGTGACCGCCGGTGCCACCGAGCGCAAGTGGGAGCGGTTCGACAAGCGCTTCGACGTCGCGCAGGAGCCCAACGAGTCCCACCGCTTCGGCTGGGTCGTCGAGCTCGACCCGTACGACCCGCACTCCACCCCGCGCAAGCGCACCGCGCTCGGCCGCTTCAAGCACGAGGCCGCGCAGCCCCGCCTGACCGAGGACGGCCGTCCGGTCGTCTACATGGGCGACGACGAGCGCTTCGACTACTTCTACAAGTTCGTCTCGTCGAAGCAGATGAAGAAGGGCAACTCGCGCGCGGCGAAGGAGCACAACCTCACGCTGCTCGACGAGGGCACCCTCTACGTCGCCAAGCTGACCGGTGATTCCCCGGCCGACGCGATCGACGGCTCCGGCAAGCTGCCCGCCGACGGCGAGTTCGACGGCTCCGGCGTCTGGATCAAGCTCGCCACCGGCAACGTCTCGCACGTCGAGGGCATGACCGCCGAGGAGGTCTACGTCTTCACGCGTCAGGCCGCCGACAAGGTGGGCGCGACCAAGATGGACCGCCCCGAGGACGTCGAGCCGTCCCCGCGCACCGGTCGTGTCTACATCGCGCTGACCAACAACACCGACCGCGGCAAGGCCGGCAAGGCGGGCGCGGACGAGGCCAACCCGCGCAACCTGAACAAGCACGGCCAGATCCTGGAGCTCGCCGAGAACTTCGACGACCCGGCCGGCGACGGCTTCGCCTGGCGCCTCTTCCTGGTCGCCGGTGACCCGAACGACCCGGCGACCTACTTCGCGGGCTTCCCGAAGGACAAGGTCAGCCCGATCTCCTGCCCGGACAACGTGGCCTTCGACCCGCACGGCAACCTGTGGATCTCCACGGACGGCAACCAGCTCGGCTCCCACGACGGCCTGTTCGGTGTGGCGACCGCCGGTGACCGCCGCGGTGAGCTGAAGCAGTTCCTGACCGTCCCGCGCGGCGCCGAGACCTGCGGCCCGCTCATCCAGGACAAGCGCGTCCTGGTGTCCGTGCAGCACCCGGGCGAGATCGACGGCGCCTCGGTCGAGAAGCCGCAGTCCGTGTGGCCCGACGGCCCGGGCAAGATCGTCCGCCCGGCGGTCGTCTCCGTCTGGCGCAAGGACGGCAAGAACATCGGCGTCTGACCCGGTCGATGAGCACGCACAGTTGAGGGGAGCGCGAGGGGATGTTTCACGTGAAACATCCCCTCGCGCATGCCCTGGCGTTGGTCAACTCCCGTCCGTCAGACGCCCGACGGGAAGCCGGAGCGTGGTCACCGCGCCCCCGTCCGGGGCGTTGGCGAAGTCGAGCGTGATCTCCAGGACCGCCGCCTGCCCGGCCACGATCGTCAGCCCCAGCCCGTGGCCCCGGCCGCGCCCCGGGTCCCCCGTGCGGAACCGCTGCGGCCCCTGCTCGATCAGCTCGGGCGGATAGCCGGGCCCGTGGTCGCGGATCACCACCACCGGGCCCTCGACGATCACCTCGACCGGCGGCCCGCCGTGCTTGTGGGAGTTGACCAGCAGGTTGGCCAGGATCCGGTCCAGGCGGCGCCGGTCGGTGAGCACCACCGTGTCCCGGAGCACCCGTACGGAGGCGTCCAGGCCGGTCGCGGCGACGGCCCGCCGCACGGCCCGGCCCAGCTCCACCCGGTCGAGCTCCGCCCGTTCCACGCCGGAGTCCAGCCGGGAGATCTCCAGCAGGTCCTCGGTGAGCAGGTGCAGGGCCTTCAGCCGGTCGTTGATCATTTCCTTGGGGCGCCCCTCCGGCAGCAGCGCCGCCGCGGCCAGTGAGCCCGTGAGCGGGGTGCGCAGCTCGTGCGCGACATCCGCCGTGAAGCGCTTCTCCGCCTCCAGCCGGCCCTGGAGCGACCCGGCCATCGAGTCCAGCGCCTGTGCCACGTCCCGCACTTCGTCCCGGGAGCGGGCCTGCCGCGGACCGTCCGCGTCGTCCTTGGCGCGGGCGTCCCCGTCGGCGGGGAAGTCCACCCGGGCGTCCAGGTCCCCGGCGCTGATCCGGCGCGCCACGGCGGCCGTGGTCGTGAGCCGCCGGCTGATCCGGTTGGCGAGGAACAGGCCGGCCAGTGCGACCACTCCGGCCGCGAGCAGCGAGGAGGCGAGGATCGCCGCGTCGATGTCCCGCAGCCGGTCACGGGTGCTCTCGTACGGGAGCCAGACCGCGAGGGCATGGTCGTCGGCGGGTCCGGCGGCCCACATGACGGGCTTGGCCCCGTGCTCGCCGACCATGCTTCCGGTGTCCCCGCGGGCGACCAGCTCACGCAGTCGCTCCGGCAGGTCGGGCGGGTCCAGGACGGCGGCCACATCGCCGTGCGCGGTGCCGTACTCGTAGTGGCCGAGGGCGTGGTCCAAGTCCCCGTACGCCTCCTTGCGGACCTCCCCGACGATCTGCCGGGCGACGACGTTGTGGACCAGGATCCCCAGCGCGGCGGCGACCATGCAGCACACCATGGTGGTGGTCAGGGCGATCTTCCAGCGCAGGCTGCTCAGCGCGCGCATCGCGATCCGCTCCCGCGCAGCGGTGTCTGCGTGAGCGTCGGGCACTCGTCGAGGGTGAGCTGCGAAAGACTCATCAGCCCGGTCCCGGGGTCCCACACGTAGTCGGAGACGGCGACGTACTTCGGGTTCGAGGTGGGCTCGCGTACCGCCAGGTGCTCGGCGGCCACCTCCACGCCCTCCAGCACCCCGCGCCGGGCCAGGATCCGGGCGACGGAGCCGTCGTCGCGGGCCGTGTAGACGCGCAGCTCGCTGACGCGGCCGTCGATGTCCAGGGCGGTGATCAGCTCGTCCTTGCCGTCGCCCGTCAGGTCGTGCAGGACGCCGGGGCGCACCGGGCAGCGGGGGCCGCCGTCCCCGGCCCGTGTGCAGAGCGCGAGCCGTTGTGCCGCCCGGGGGTCGACGAGGCGGCCGGTGCCGCCGTCCTGGGTGAGGTCGGCGGTGATGTCGGCGCGTACGACGGCGAGCGCGTCGACGCCGCGCATGCCCTTGTTCTTGTCCGGGACCTTGGGGCCGGGCACCGGGGCGGCCGTGCCCGGCTGCTGTCCGGGGTCGGGCGGGCCGGGGCGGATGTCCTGCCACAGGGTGCGGGGGGCGTGCACCGTGCCGAGGTCACCGTCGCTCTGCAGTCCCTCCACGTCGGCGCATCCGGCCGTCACCGCCAGAACGGCGGCGAGGACCGGTATGGCGGCCAGCGCGCGGTGCATGTACCGATGCTCTCCCGCCGGGGTGCCTCCGGCCCGGCCACTGGGCCATTCGGGGGCCGGGCGGGGCCGGGTCAGCCGCGCGGGTCGGTGATGGCGCGGGCCGCCGCCAGTTCCTGGTGGAGCGAGAACAGGACGCCCGACTCGTCGTCCGTCGGTTCCGGTTCGGAGCGGACCGGGGTGGTGGTGCTGCGGACGGCCCCGGCCAGGGCGCGGAGCCGGAGGGTGATTCCGTCGACCTCGGCGGGCTCCGGGGGTCGGGCGCCGTGGTCGACGCGGACGCGGGCGGCGGTGGTCGCGTCCACGATGCGTTCGACGGCGACGACCAGGGGCCACCACGCGGCGGCCCGGGTGCCCGTCGGGGGCGGTTCGGTCAGCGCCCGCTGGAACTCGCTGCGCACGTCCGACAGGTCGCGGTAGATCCGGCGCCGCGCCTGGAGGCGGGCCGTGCGGGTCTTACGCAGGCCCGCCTCCGTCGGCGGATGGGCGCCGAACGCCCGCTCCACGTACCGGGCGGCGTCGTCCACGGTGTCGGCGAGCCGGTCGCCGATGCGCGTGTGCCAGCTCTCGGGCCACAGCAGGTAGCCCGCGACGAGGGCGATGGCGCAGCCGATCAGGCTGTCCACCAGCCGGGGGCGGATCAGGTCGAATCCCTGGTGGTTGAGCAGGTCCGAGAGGAGGAGGATGACCGGGGTGATCGCCGCGGTCTGGAAGGCGTACCCCTTGGCGGAGAAGGCGGGGATCAGGGCGGCCAGGACCATCATCACCGGTACGTCCCACCAGCCGCGCGGCACCTCGGCCAGCACGGCCGCCGCGATGACCAGCCCGGCCGCGGTGCCCAGCGCGCGCAGCACGGCCCGGGAGAACACCGAGCCGAAGTCGGGCTTGAGGACGAAGGTGACGGTCAGCGCGACCCAGTAGGAGCGCTCGACCTCGATGAGCGAGACGAGGGACTGCGCGAGCCCGATGCACAGCGCGAGCCGCAGCCCGTACCGCCAGGAGGCCCTGGACAGCATCATGTCGCGCACCGCGCGCCGGGCCCGGACGTGCAGGGCGGCGGGCCGGCCGAGCCGGTCGTCGAGGACGTAGGGGTCCGGTTCGGCGAGGAACACGTGGCTCGCCGCGTGCCGCAGGGCCGAGTCGACGGCCCGTTCGGCCGGTGTGTGAGGGGCGGGCAGTTCCAGTACGGGTGTTCCGGTGCGCCCCTCCTCGACGGCGGCCGCCAGGTCCCGGACGGCCGCGGGGATCTCGGGCGGCAGCGGCCGGCCGCGCAGGTGTGCGGCCGGCGCGGCCTCCACCAGCGGGATCACCACGTTGAGCTGTGTCAGCAGCCGCACCAGCGCGGGGCTGTGGCCGTGGAGCCGGGCCCGTCGGCCCAGAACCAGGTCGTAGGCCTGGTTCAGGGCCTGGGTGAGCTGCTGGCGGTGCTCCGCGTAGTCCGGTCCGCCGGCGGCCTGCAGGGTGTCGGCCAGGGCGCGGTAGGTGGCGGCGACCGCGTCGCGCTCCGGCTGACGGCCGCGCAGTGGCCAGCCCAGCAGGGTCAGGGCGAGGACGAACAGTCCGCCCGCGCACATCAGCAGGGGCGCCGTCCACCAGGGCTGCGGCAGCGGCAGACCGGCCCCGATCACGGCGTTGAGCAGGAGCAGCAGCCCGGACACGGAGGCGACCGTGCCGATGGAGGAGATCATCCCGGAGACCAGGGCGATGAGGGTGAGGGCGCCGACGGCCAGCCAGCCGTGTCCGAAGACCAGGGTGCCCAGTGCGACCCCCACGGCGCCGAAGAGCTGCGGTACGGCGATGTTCAGGATCCGCATCCGGTAGGCGTCGGCGGTGTCGCCGATGACTCCGGAGAGGGCGCCCATGGAGACGAGCGCACCGTACTCGGGCTCGTCCAGGGCGAATCCCACGGCGAGGGGGACGGACAGTGCGACCGCCGAGCGCACCACCGCGGCCCAGGGGATCGGCGCGGTGCTCGGCCGCAGTCCGTTCAGCAGCCAGGCGGGTGGAGCCAGCGGACGGTGCCGGTCTCGCCCGGACGGTATGTGGTCGGTGCGTTCGGTGCTCATTCCGCTTCCGTGCCGCCGCTCGCGAATCGGTTCTTCCGGTCTCTTCTGCGTCGTTCTGTGTGCGTTGGTACCTTCCGAGCTTATGGGGTGCGGCGCAGTCGGCCGGTCACCCAGGCGCCCAGCGCGGCGGCGAGCCCGATCGCCAGGACGATCCAGGCGCTGGTGCGCAGGAACGCGGTGAGTGCGTCGTACACCGCTCCGGCGGCCGCGCGGTCGATGTCGGCCGGCAGGTCGTCCAGGGTGAGCCGGCGGCACAGGTCCACGGCGATCCACAGGAGGACGGCCCCGGCCGCGAGCCCGAGACCGGTGGCGATGACGGCGCGCCGGCGGTGGACGGCGACCGCGACGGCCGTCGCGGCCAGGACCACGGTCAGTACGGGAAGCCAGATGCCGGCGATCTGGAGCATGCGGAATCCCTTCCGGAGAGCGCCGAGGTTGTCGTACTCCATGACCTCCACGGAGACGTGGGTCACCGGGATGCGGTCGGCGAAGGGCACGCCGTCGGCGACGAGTTCCCCTTTGACCTGTGCGATGACGGGCGCGAGGTCGATGGTGACGGCGTTGCCGTGGCCGGTGGTGAGCGCCTTCAGGAAGGCGGCGTGGGCGGCGCGGTTGGCCGCGTCCCAGGCGGTGCGGTAGGCCGGGGTGCCGGCAAAGGAGCTCAGGGCCTCACCGAGCAGGGCGTCCAGGTCGCCCTGGAAGGGGCCCGCGTCGATCTGCCCGGAGAGGGCGCGGCCGGCCTGGGTGACGACGAGGCCCTGTACGGCGGGGGCCGCGGCGAGCGGGGACATGACGGCGGTGTAGCGGTCGGCGTCGCCCAGCTCGTGCTCGGCCCAGTACGCGACGGCGCTCGCGGGCACGAGGAGGGCCGCGAGCGCGATGAGGACCGCCGACAGGATGGTGCGCACGTCACCAGGGAATGCCGAAGCGGGGCACCCGCGCGAGCCCCGTTGCTGCGGGCGGGTGCGGGTATCACCCGTGCGGGTTCTGATCCGGATATCCGGCGTCCGGAGGATGAAGAGTGAAGAGGGGCGAGGGCGTCGGGTGGGCGCTGCACGGCTGCGTCAACCTGGCGCCGGCGCGGCCGGACCGGGCCGTGATCCACTTGCCGGTCCGGGTCCGCGGGTGTGCCCTGGAGGATGGGAGAGAGGAGCCCGTCATGGCACATGCGGCACCCACCGCCCTTCGGCGGCACCCCTACCGCGGGTCGGCGGCCGTCGACCATTCCGGCAGGAACGCCCTCATCCGCGCCCTGCTCCTCGGACTCGTCTACGGAGTCTGGGCCGCCTTCATCAAGCGCGACACGGGCCCGGTGGACGCGGGCAACGTCTTCTACGGGATCCTGTGCGGCGCGCTCTTCGCCGCCTGCATGTTCGGTCTCAACCGTGTCGGTCCGCGCCTCATGCGCGAGGTCCACGCCACCGCGTACGGAGCCTTCGCGGGCATCGCCGTCGGCTACCTGCACAGCCTCACCGGTGCCAGCGTGTTCAGCTCCACCGTCATCGGCCTCTTCTCCGGCGTGGGCATCGGCGCAGTGGCGTTCTACCGCTACTACACGCGCGAGCCCTGAGGGCCGCAACCGCCCGCCGTACCGCCGCAGACCGCCCGGCCGTACTCACGGC
>NZ_JBHJTK010000004.1:300494-347903 GCF_042267665.1 Streptomyces sp. NPDC056224 | reverse complement strand
GCAGATGCCGGAGAGGCCCAGCCTCTCCGGCATCTGCTGTGCGTGGGCCCGGAGCCGCGAGTCGTCAGCCACACGGACCCGGCGGCGCCGCGAGCAGGACGCCCCGGCGCGCGCGGGCGCGGAGCTGAGCTCTTCCGATGTCTCCCCACGCCCCCAAATCACGTGCCATGATGCTGAGTTATGACCGAGGGGGAAGGTTTGGCTAATACGGCTGTCCGCGTACGCCTGGGGCGGGGTGCGAGCGCGAGTGATGTCGGAGCCCTGAAGGCGTGGCTCGAACGGGAGCACAAGCTGGAGGCGCTCAGAAGCAGCGGCGACCTGGAGATCAGGGAGCGTGCCGCCGAAGAGCACCCCGGCAACCCGATGGGAGCCGGGCTGGAGATCCTGCTGGTCCTGGTCAGCGTCGCCGGTCCCACGCTCTTCGAAGACGTGTACAAACAGACGAAGAGCGGGGTACGGGCGTGGCGGGAGAACCGCCGCGCCGTGGAGCGGGGCGAACCCCCGGAGGTCGAGGTCGTGCCGGACGGCGACGCGAGGTAGTCCGGTGGCGCGCTTCGACCCGCGCGGGAGGGTGAACAGGGCGCTGCTCGTCGGCGTACCCGCGTACGAGTTCACGCTGCCCGGTCACCCCTTCGGCGTACCCGGCAACCTGGAGGCGGTAGAGCACAATCTCGTCGGCCTCGCAGCTGCGCTGCGCGGGGGCGGGATGTTCGGCGAGGACGAGATCGGCGTCTTCCGGCCGGACAACGTGCACGAATTCGACCGACGCCTGGACGGTGCCGTCGACGAGGCCGAGGGCCTGCTCCTGCTCTACTTCTCCGGGCACGGCGCCGTGCCCAGCACCGGTGACGAACTGTGGCTCCTGATGCGCGGGGCGACGATCGAGGCCGGTACACAGTCGGTGTTCCGGGGTGCCGTTACCTGGAACAGCGTCCTGACCGTGCTGACCCGCACCCGGGCGGAGCACGTGGTCGTCGTGCTCGACTGCTGCTACGCGGGTAACGCCTCAGCGGCTTGGGACGCGCTCGACACCTCCCAGCGGCAGCGGATATCGCTGTTGATGAGCGTGCAGGCCAACAACCGGATCGACGCGGGGGACGAGGCCACCCCGACCCCCTTCACGGCGCAGCTGATACGCCTCCTGCGTGGCGACGGCGGAGACGGCACTGCCATGACTCCCGTGGGTTTCAGGGAACTGGCCGAGCAGCTGTGGGCGTACATGTCCGCGCATCACACGACGCTGCGCGAGCCTTCCGAGCGGTGGGAGCCGCAGAGCCGCACGGCCGGTTCGGGCACGGACGTGCTGCTTGCGGCGGGCCCCGCGGACGACGCGCGCGCACCGGACGCGCCGGACACTGCGGACACGCCGAAGACGCAGCACGCGCCGGACGGGGGCCGGCCGCAGGGCGTGGCGGACCCTGGAGTCGGCCACCCCCACGGCCACGCCAAGGAAGCCGAGACCGCCGTGGCGGGCGTGGCAGGCGTGGCGTTACGGGACCGCCGATCCCTGTGGCCCCTTCCGAGGAAGCTCCGCCCGCGCCCGGCTGACGGTCCGGCCCAGAGCGGTCTTCCACACCTCACCGGCAGGATCCGCACGGCGGCCGTCACCGCCGCGGTGCTCACCGTGCTCGCGGGTCTCGTCCCCGCCGGGTACTTCCTCGCCGGACACCTCGGCGACGGGCCGCCCTGCAAGCCCCCGCTCGAACTCCGGCTGCTCACCGACCCCGACCTCGAGTCCACCGTACGCAGGGCGACGGAGGTGTACCTGGTGTCGGAAGCGAACCGGACCGGTGACGGCTGCCGGCGCAGCGGCATCACCGTGTACAGCGCCGGCGCCGCGGAGGTCGTCGCCGCGTTCCACGACCAGTCCGACCCGTGGCAGCGGCCCACGGCCGAGGCCGTCAATCCGCAGCGCGACATCGGTCCCCAGCCGGACATCTGGATTCCCGCGACCTCGGCGAGCGCCTCCCGCGCCCGCCCGTCCCAGGACCAGCGCAGCTACGCGGAACTGCTCGTCGACCCTGCTCCGTTCGCCTACTCGCCCCTCGTGCTCGCCGTGCCCCAGCAGCTGGCGGAGGAGGGGGTCGCCGACCGGATCGGCGGACTGACGACGCTGATGGACGCACTGCACAAACGGAACGCGAAGGCGGAAGTACGGCGTCCGGACCCGGAGCACACGGACTCGGGCCTGGTGGCGACCATCGGGCTCTACGGTGCGGGAGGGGCCGCAGGCGCGGGAGGTGCCGGAAGTACGGGAGGGGCGAAACCGGCCACCGCCGAACGGTCCGTCAGGCAGCCCGGTCCGCCCTCGCCCACCAGCGGGGACCTGCTGTGCCTGCTGCCCGACGACGACTCCGTCGACGACCGCACCGCGGCCCTGGTGCCCGAGTTCCTGATGAAGTCCGGTGTGGGCTGCGACAGCGCGAGGCGGGCCCGGCGGATGGCCGCCTATCCCGATGACGTGCCGGGCCTGGACCCGACGTTCGTACGGGTGCGCTGGAAGGAGGCCCTCCGCGACAAGGACGCGCGGCAGGACGCGGTCGATCGGTTCCGCGCCTGGATGACCGGCACCGCTCAGGGCGAGGCGGCGGGCGCCAAGGGGAAGGCCGGGGAGGTGATCCGGGGCGGGCTCGTCGAGTTCGGCAAGGACGGCTTCCGCAGCGCCGCGGTGGAGCACCGCCCCCTCGCCCCCGACCTCACCTTCAGCGGATTCGGCGCCCTGGCCAATCCCGGTACCCTCGCCGCCCCCGCCCGCCAGGCCGCGATGGCCACGGCGCTGAAGGAGTACCGGGAGGCCAGCGGGCCCGGGCGGGTGCTGTTCCTGCTGGACAGCTCCGGCTCGATGGGCGACCTGTGGGAGGGGCCCGGCGGCGCGCCCGGCATCGTCAAGCAGTCGCTCGGCGGCCTGGGCGACCAGGACGAGTACGGCGTCTGGGCCGTCGCGGCCCCACCCAACGCCCCGCTCGCGTACCAGGAACTGCTGCCGTTCGGCCGGTACCGGCGCGAGGAGGCCGAGCACGCCATCGACCAACGGGCCCAGGTCAAGGATCTGGAGGCGGATCCGTACCAAGCCCTGGTCGCGGCCCTGGAGTACATGCACCAGCGCGGCGCGGACGACGACCGTCCGCGGCTGATCGTCTTCATCACCGACGACGAGGACAACAACCGGTTGACCGAGGGCGGACGGCTCGACGCCTTGCGCGCCTCCGCGCGGGAAAAGAAGGTTCCGGTGGTCATGGCATCCCTGGACGGCGGCGGCTGCGACAAGGCCAAGCCGGACGCCGTCATCTCCGAGGCGGCCGGCGGACGCTGCCTGGACACCCGGACCGATCTGGTGGCGGGTCTGCGCGACGAAGTCGCCCGAGCGGGAACAGGAGGCGCGCAATGACGCCCCGCAGCAGACTGCGTGGTGGGTCCGGCCGGTGCCCACGCGCCCTGGCCGCGGTCCTCGTGGCGGCCCTCGCGCTGGGAGCGTGCAGCTGGGCCGGTGACGGCAGGCCGCAGGACTCGGGCCAGTCGGCTGAGGCCGGTACCGCGGAGGGCGACATCGTGGTGGCCAGCGGACGTGACGTCACCGGCAAGGGGGGCGTCCGGCAGAAGCTGATCGAGCAGTGGAACCGGGAACAGGAGGGTGCGGGCTCCGCCTTCCGGGCCCGCCTGGTCGAGCTGCCGGGCTCGGCGGACCAGCAGCGCAGTCAGCTGCTGGGCGCACTCCAGTCCGGCAGCGCCGAGTACGACGTGGTCAACCTCGACGTGACCTGGGTACCGGAGTTCGCGGACGCGGGCCTCGTCCGGCAGCTCCCCGCCGACCTGGTGGACGCGGACGTCATCCCCTCCGTCGCCGCCACGGCCAGCTGGGGCGGAAAGCTGTACGCCGTCCCGTTCAACAGCGACGTCGGGCTGCTCTTCTACCGCCGCGACTACCTGAAGGACGCGGGCGTCACGGACACCGAACTCGGCAAGGGCACCGAATGGCCGACGCTCCAGCAGCTGATCGGCAGCGTGGGTGACGCCGGCCGGAGCAAGCAGTACGGCTACGAGAAGGGGTGGACCACCCAGCTCGCCCCGTACGAGGGCCTCACCGTCAACGGCATCGAGGCGTTCGCCTCCGCCGTCGACGGCCTTCACCTCACCGACGGGGCCGGCCGCTACACCGGTTCCGTGCAGGACCTGGAGGCGGGGTTGAAGGAACTGCGAGACCGTACCAACGCCCCCTACACCCTGGGGGATGCCAGCCGCTCCGACGAGGCCGAGTCCCTCGGCGACTTCGCCGACGGCCGAACGGCCTTCCTGCGCCACTGGCCGTACGCCTACCGCACCCTGCACCAGTCCCTGACCGACCAGCAGCTGGGGGTGGCCCCGCTGCCCGGCAGAGCGGTGCTGGGAGGCCAGAACCTGGCCGTGACCAAGGCGTCGAAGCGCGGCGCCGCGGCCACGGAGCTGATCAGGTTCCTCACCGGCCAGAGCAGCGAACGCTGTCTGCTCAACGAGGGGTTCGCGGCAACCAGGCTGTCCGCGTACAACGACAACGGCCTGAAGTGCGCCACGGACAAGTCCGCCGGCTCGCCTCCCACCGCGTCCGCGTCCGCCGAGAGCACCGACCGCATGCCGCGGGACGAGCAGAAGCGCCCCAAGTACGCGCGCGACACCCTGCTTCCCGCGCTGCAGAACGCCGTCCAGCGCCCCCGCACCCCTCTGTACGGCGCGTTCACCCAGACCTTCACCACCGAACTGCGCCGCCTCTACGCCGACAAACCCCCGTCGGACGAGCAACTCGCGAAGGACCTGCACGAGAAACTGACGGGCGCGCTGCCCCACACGTGACGCCGACCCGACCCGGGCGAGGCCGCGCCGGCGGACGGTCCCGCTCAGCAGGTCTCGTCACCGGTGCGGCCGTGGCCCGTGACGACGCGGGCGCGGGCGCCCGGGACGGTGATCACCTCGGTGCGGCTGCGCCGGCCGACGAGACCTCCGCCCGGCAGCCGTCCTCCGGCAGCCCGGGCCCGGCGGGCAGATCCGGCGGGAAGATCCGGCGGGGAGATCCTCTGTGTGGCGGTACCTTCCCCACAGTGACCGCCCCGTCGATGACGCCCGGGGCGTCCAGGGCCCTGACCTGCGCAATCACCGCCCCCGACCGCGGCGGCGCTCCCCTGTGGACGTGCCTTGTCACACGCCTGTGACAGTCGGCGGACACCTTCATGAAGTCGAGCAGCCAGGCTCTTAATAAGACAAAAGGGACATTAAGTCCCCTGCTTCCGAGGACGTGAGCAGTGATGACCTAGCCGATCCGGCGGAGGAAATCCCATGAGCCTCACACTCGAAACGCCGCACACCGCAGCCACACTGGCCCCGCGCGAGCAGGAAGCACTGCGCCACATCGCCGCCGGACGCACCTACCTGCAGACGGCCCGCCACATGGGACTCTCCAAGCACACCGTCGACGCCTACCTCCGCCGCATCCGAGCCAAGCTCAACGTCCACAGCACCGCCGAGCTCACCCGCCTGGCCATCACCCTGGGACTGTGACAGCCGAGCACTGATCCGATACGCCACGTAACGCCACATCCATATATCCATATGCGGCACTCGCCCGCCGCGCACCGCTCGGCGACGAAGGGCCGCACACCCCCTTCCTCCCCCGTCGCCGCACATCGGCGCGCGGGGCCTCCTCCCTCCTTCGGTCGTCATCCCGCTGGGTGCGCCCCGGATGCCTCCCGGCCCGCGGCAGGCCATGCTGCGGTCAACGGCAGCCATCACGGACAGACGAGGACCGAACCATGTCCCACCTCCGGCATATCGGCGTCACCACCGGGGCGGCACTGCTGCTGCTCACGGCCACGGCCTGCTCGGCCGGCAAGAACACCCTGGGCGAGCTCAGCTTCCGCGCCCACGACTCCCCGGTCGTGCTCACGTACACCAACACCCCCGTACAGGGCTGCCACAAGATCGGCCTCCCCCGCGGCGCGTCCCACGTGGAGAACAACACCGAGCTCGACGTGGTCCTGTACCGGACGCCGGAGTGCCAGAAGAGCGAAAAGGCCCCCGGGATCTACGTCCCGATGTCGACCTCCAACGTGACCGCGCCCGACAGCCTGCCGTGGCGCAGTTTCAGCGTCGTCCACTGACCCGCCTCCAGGGCCCGGCCCGAGGGGCCACCGTAGGTACACGGGCCGGATGACCTGCGGCGCTGCCCGGAGCAGCCCGGGTACCTGGCATGAGCGCAACACCCACTCGCGCTAGTGTTCGCGGGTGAGTCTTTATGTCGTGATGGGATTCGGGCCCGCCGGGGCGGCCACCGCCCGCCTGCTGGCCGAGCAGGGGCACTCCGTACGGGTCGTCACCACGTCGGGCCGACGCCCGGAGCCCGGCATCGAACACGTGGCCTTCGACGCGGCGGACAGCAGTCGGCTGATCGAAGCGGCGCGGGGCGCGGCCGCGATCTACAGCTGTGCCGCACCGCCCTACCATCGCTGGACGAGTGAGTGGCCGCCGCTGGCCTCGTCGGCCTGCGCGGCGGCCGAGGCGACCGGAGCCGTCCTCGTCATGCTGGGCAACCTCTACGGCTACGGTCCGGTGGACGGTCCCATGACCGAGGAACTGCCGCTCGCGGCGACCGGCCCCAAGGGGCGGGTGCGCGTCGCCCTCTGGGAACGGGCGAGGAACCTGCACGAGCAGGGGCGTATCAAAGCGGTCGAGGTGCGGGCCTCGGACTTCTTCGGGCCCGGCGTGACCGACGGCGGGCACCTGGCCGCACGGGTCATGCCACGACTGCTGCGCGGCAAGCCGGTCTCCACGCTCGGGGATCCCGACGTCCCACACAGCTGGACCTATCTGCCTGATGTGGCCAGGGCCCTGGCCGAGGTCGCGGGCGAGGAGCGGGCCTGGGGACGGGCCTGGCACGTCCCGACGGAGCCCGCGCTGTCCACCCGGGAGATGATCGACCGCCTGGCCGCTCGGGCGCGGACGGCGCCGGTCGCGGTGCGCAGGCTGTCACCGGCCGTGCTGGGCGTCGCGTCGCTCTTCTCCCCCCTGATTCGGGAACTGAAGGAGATCCGTTATCAGTTCGACCGTCCCTTCGTCGTGGACTCGGGTGCGTACGAAGCCGAATTCACGGTGCGGGCCACCCCCGTCGACGAGCAGGTCGAGGCGACGGCGGACTGGTGGCGCGAGCGGCTGGGCGCCGCGGCATGAGCACGAAGTCCGGCGCGAACGAGAAGGCTCAGGCCTCGACCGTGCGCGTGTTCATCGCCCTCGCCCCGCCCGACGACGCGAAGGAGGAGCTGGCACGGGAGCTGCGGCCCGCCTACGAGGCGTACCCGCGCATGCGGTGGAACCGCATCGAGGACTGGCACATCACCCTGGCGTTCCTCGGCGAGCTCCCGGTGACCGCCGTTCCGCTCCTGCAGCCACCGCTCGCCGACCTCGCGGCGACGCGCCCGCCCCTGCGGCTGGCCCTGCGTGGCGGCGGACACTTCGGTGACCGGGTGCTGTGGAGCGGGATCGGCGGAGACCTCGAAGGGCTGCACCTGCTCGCCTCCGACGTACGCGCCGTGGTCAGGGAATGCGGTCTCACCTTCGTGGACCGGCCGCTGAACCCCCACCTGACGCTGGCCCGTGCCCGCCGGAACGACCCCTCCTGCGCAGTGGAGGCCGCCGCCGGACTCGCCTCGTTCACCGGCCGCCCATGGCGGGCCGAACGCCTGCACCTGGTCGGCAGCAACATCGGCCGCGGCCCGGGGCCGATCCACTACCGCGACGTCGAAGCCTGGAACTTCGGGGGCGAGGAAGCGCTGAAGGCACCCTGACGACGTGCCGGCCGGCCGTGCGATTGGCTACGCGGCATGAGTGTCCGCCGTGCTCCGTCGGAGTCCCGCCCCGTCCCGACACCGAAGGCGGTGCCCCCCTTCGATCCCGAACTGAGCGTCGCGCTCGCGGCCTTGGGCAAGGAGCCGAGGGAGCCGATCACCCTTGACGGTCTTGCGGCCCGGCAGGAGCGGGATGCGGCGCGCCGGCCCCGGCCAACGGCCGAGCAGCTCCGCGCCGACGGCCGCTTCGAGGTGTCGGAGCTCTGTGTTCCGGGACCGCCTGACGGGCCGGACGTCACGCTCGTGAGCGCCCGGCCGTCCGCACCCGCCGGACGGCCGCTGCCGCTGCTGTACTACATGCACGGCGGCGCCATGATCATGGGCAACGCCTGGTCCGTGCTTCCGCGGATCCTTCGCGAGTGGGTCCTCCCGCTGGAACTGGCCGTCATCTCGGTCGAGTACCGGCTGGCGCCACGGACGCAGTACCCGGGACCGCTGGAGGAACGGCCCCGGCGTCGGCGCATAGGCCGCCCGCGGGCGGCCACCTGGGCTCCCGGCCACCGGTCAGCCGCCGGCCCCGTTCCGATTCACCCGCAGAAGCCGCCGCACTGCGTGTGCTCGTTGCCCCGCGACACGGTGTACCGGGCGTTCGCCGTGTTCGTCGCCCGTCTGCCGCGCTCCGCACGACACCGGCCCCGAGGTAGGGCAACGTCGTTGCGGAGTACATAGACCCCCTTCGGGAAGAGGCGCGCATGGACGAGCTCGAGCGGTACGAGCGCTACATCGGCGGCAGCCCGGAGGCCGAGCGGCTGGTCTTCGAGCGACTCGCGCGCGAACTCCTGCGGGTGCAGCTCAAGGTGAAGCGACGCAGCGGCTCCGCGGCTCTCGAACGGACCTTCCACGCCAAGGCGGTCCTCGGCGTGGAGAACGCCCGTCTGAGGTTCCGCGACGACCTCCCCGAGGCCCTGCGGACGGGTTTCGCAAGGCCCGGGGCCGATTACCCGGTCACGGTCCGGCTGTCCAACGCGAGCGGTGTCCGTCAGCCCGACTTCGCGCCCGATCTGCGCGGTGCGGCACTGCGGGTCGAGGTCGGCCCCGACGAGACCCACGATCTGCTGATGACGAGCTTCCCGGTCTCCCATGCGCGCACCGCGGGTGAGTTCGTCGCCTTCGCGAAGGCCATGGCGGGTGCCGACTCGCGGCTCGCCAAGGGCCTGGCCCTGTTCGTCAAGCTGCCGCTGGCGGTCGGCTGGCCCACGGCTGCCCGCATGCGGCGCAACGTCGTCGCGGGGACCAGGCGCACGGTACCCAGCCTGGCCCTGGAGACGTACTGGAGTCGCGGCGCGATCCTGTGGGGCGACGCCGGGCCGGTGCGCTATCAGCTGCGGCCCGCGGCGAACGCCTCGCAGGGCCCGGCAATGCCGCGCACCGACCCCGATTACCTGCGGCGCGAGCTTTCCCAGCGGCTGCGGCAGTCGGATGTCGTCTTCGAGCTCTGCGTGCAGCGCTACGTGGACTCCCGGCGCACCTCCGTCGAGGACGGCGCGGCCGAGTGGAAGGAGGAGGACGCGCCCGTCCTGCCGGTGGCCGTGCTGACCGTCCCGCGCCAGGACATCCACACCGCCGAAGCGCGAGCCTGCGCGTCGCGGGTCGACCTACTGGCGTTCAACCCGTGGCACACCACGGAGGGCTTCCGCCCGCTCGGCAACCTCAACCGGGCCCGCAAGCTCGCCTACGAGGCGAGCAGCGACCACCGCCTGGGACGACGCTTCCTGACCGTCGAGCCCCGGCGCAACGCGCTGCTCGGGACACCGCTCCGGGCCGCCTTCCGCACCGTGAACCGCGTCGTCCCGTGGCACCGGCTGCCCACCCCCCTCGGCCTGCTCAACCTCATGGCCTTCCGGCAGACCTTGCGGCGGCACAACCTCATCGACACCGAACTCCATGAGTCCCCTCCCAAAGCCCTGCCGGTGGAGGCCCCGCTCGATGAGGAACTGCTGGTCAGGCGCAGTTACGACGGTACGTACAACGACCTGTCGGCGCCGCGGATGGGCGCTGTCGGCGCGACGTTCGGCCGTACCATGCCCCCCGTGTACCGACCGGACCGGTTCGACACGCCCAATCCGGTCACCGTCAGCAGGGAACTGCTCCACCGTGACGCGTTCATCCCCGCGACGTCGCTGAACATCATCGCCGCCGCGTGGATCCAGTTCCAGGTGCACGACTGGGTCAAGCACAGGAGGCATCCGGTCGGCACCAGGAGCGTCGAGGTGCCGCTGCCGCCCGGAGAGACCTGGCAGAACACCCCGGGCGGGGCGCGGGAGAAGGTGATGCGCTTCGGCGAGGACGAGGCGGTGCGTCCGCCCGGCGGCGAGGGGTCGCCGATCCTGTTCGCCAGCGACGTCTCGCACTGGTGGGACGGTTCGGAGGTGTACGGCGGCGACCAGTCCGTCGCGACGTCGCTCCGTGAGCCGGATGGCGGCGCCATGCTCCGGCTGGAGGAGGGGCACCTGCCGAACGGCTCGAACGGCGTGCCGCTCACCGGCTTCACCGACAACTGGTGGCTCGGCCTCAGCGCCATGCACACCCTGTTCGCCCGTGAGCACAACGCGGTGTGCGAAGCCCTGCGGAACGAGTATCCCCGCATGGACGAGGACCGGGTGTACCACACGGCGCGGCTGATCGTCTCCGCTCTGATCGCGAAGATCCACACGGTCGAGTGGACTCCCGCGATCCTCGCCACCAAGACGCTCGACATCGGCATGAAGACCAACTGGCAGGGACCGCCGAAGAACTGGCTGGACCAGCTGGGCGTCTGGCTGCTGGAGGCGAACGGGCAGCAGGGCATCCCCAAGACCCTGCCCGACCACCACGGTGCCCCGTACTCCCTCACGGAGGAGTTCGTCACCGTCTACCGGATGCACCCCCTGATCCCGGACGACTACGAACTCGTCGACCACCGGTTCGGCCGCCGGCTCGACACCCTGGACTTCACCGACCTCCAGGGCGCCGCCGCGGAGCCGCTCATCCGCAAGACCGGCCTGGTGAACACCCTGTACTCGCTGGGCATCGCCCACCCGGGGGCGATCACCCTGCGCAACTTCCCCCGTGCCCTCCAGGCGTTCGAACGGGACGGGGAGGTGATCGACCTGTCCGTGGTCGACCTGGTGCGCACCCGGCGCCGGGGCGTTCCGCGCTACAACGACTTCCGTGCCGGCCTGCACAAGCCGCGGATCCGGCGGTTCGAGGACCTGTCCTCCGATCCGGAGACGGTCGCACGGCTCCGGAACGTCTACCGCTCGGTGGACGACATCGACACCGTGGTGGGGCTGTTCGCAGAGAATCCGCCCGCGGGCTTCGGCTTCAGCGACACCGCCTTCCGCGTCTTCATCCTGATGGCCAGCAGGCGGTTGCAGAGCGACCGTTTCCTCACGGTCGACTTCCGGCCGGAGGTCTACACGCCCCTCGGCATGGACTGGATCGAACGGAACGGCATGACGAGCGTCATCCTGCGGCACTGCCCCGAGCTGGTGAGCCTCCTGCCCCGCGGGACCAGCGCGTTCGCACCCTGGCGTCCGGTCCAGCCCGTCCGCAACAACAGCGGCCCCGGCCGCGGCTGAGCAGGAGGCGGCCATGTCCACGCCCGGTCACGCAGGCCACCCCGGACTGGAAGCCCTTCTTTCCCGTCCGCTGTGGGAGACGGTCTTCAAGCGGCGCACCCACCGTGTCAGCAAGGGCGCGTCCGTGCCCGCCGGGTCGATGAGCCATCGCTCCGCGCACCGGCCCGAGCCGCTGGGCGAGCTCGAGGAGGCGGTGCTCATCGCCCTCACCGGCTCCTCGGGACTCACCATGCCCGACCGGCCCTTCGAGGACCCGCGCGACCGCAAACCCATCATGGCCAAGCCGAACCTGAACATGACGGGACGGACGGCGGGCAGCCCCGACAACGCGCAAGCCACCCACTTCTTCATGATCAACGACAGTGGCACGTACTACCTGAGGAAGCTGCCTCCTTCCCCGAACCACGCCTTCGATCCCGATACCCTGATCGAACGCGCACGTCAGTCGAAGGTGCGCGTACTGGACCGGCGCCTCGACGTCGCCGCGGGGATGCGCGACTTCCCGGCGTACCTCGATTCCAACCGGTTCCTGTCCAACCTCCCGGGCAGCACGCTCTTCCTGCCGGTGGTCGATCTCTCCCACCAGTACGTCAACGCGCTGATGTACCTGCTCACCCAGCCCGAGGGAGCCCGGCCCACGGTCGTCGACGACCGCAACTTCTACCGCCCCGCCGGGGTGCGCAAGTGGATCAAGAACGGCTTCCTCAACCCCGCCGTCAAACTGCCCCTCGGCTCCCTGGGACCGATGCGTACGCAGGTCGAAGCCGACCTGCTGCTGCAGAACATGATGCTGGTCGCGGACGCCATGGGACTCGGCGCCTGGATCCACGCGACGATCAGCCCCCAGATCATGCTGGGCGACCCGAAGTTCTCGCGCACCTACGGCCGGATGCTGGGCTTCGACTTCGTCACCCCGAAGTTCCGCCCCGCCGACGTCCTGCGCTGGCAGGTGCCGCTGCCGAAGTACGCCGGCCTGCGCGCCCACCCGGTGGGCCTGCGGGCCGCCGGTGAACACCTCATCAAGGGCGCCTGCCCGCCCAACTACCCGTCGATGCACGACGCCGTAGAGTCCGTCGTCCGCGCCAAGTTCGGGGAGCACGGCATCTACGCGGACAAGGACCTCTTCGCCCGCATCTACAAGGACGACTACGCGCAGCGCTACCTCGCCGAGGCCAGTGAGTACGACCGGCAAGTGATCGACTGCGCGCGGGACATCTGCGTGTACATCCACGAGACCCACGGGCGGTTCCCCGCGCACACCGACGCCATCCACGTACCCGGCGTCTGGCTGCAGGCGCACCACGTCGAATCCGAATACTACGACCGGTTCTTCCAGGGCGGCCTGACGGAAGCTCATCGTCGGCACGCCTCGCGATGGGACGGATGAGGGAGGCCCGATGAGAGTCTACGAGGCCATCGTCAAGGGGCTGGAAGGCATCGGGGTCCGGGCGGCCTTCGGCGGTGCCGGGGAGAACGCGGCGGGACTGATGCTGGCGCTGAAGCATTCGCAGCAGATCAGACCGGTCATCACCCGCCACGAACAGGCCGCGTCCTTCATGGCCTGCGGTTACGCCATGTACACCAACCGGCTGGGCTTCTGCTTCGCGACGGCCGGCCCGGGCGCGTTCAATCTGTTCTCGGGGCTGGCGGTGGCCATGTCCGACTCCTATCCGGTCCTCGCCGTCTCCGGGTACGCGAGCATGGAATGGCGCGGTTGGGGCTCGCTCAACGAGACGTCGGGGGTGAACCGCACACCCGACTCCCAGGCCATGTTCGCGGCCACGACCAAGAAGTCCTTCCTGCTCACCGACATCGCCGACACGTGCGACGTCCTGGAGGAAGCGGTCAACCTCGCGTTCGAGGGGCGGCCCGGGCCCGTACACATCCACGTGCCCGAGAACCTGACCCACCGCGGTGTCGAGGTCACGGACTTCCGGCCGCTGAGGCTCGACGTGCAGCCGGTCCTGCCGGACCCCGGCCGGGTGGCGGAGATCGCGGCGGTACTGGCGGACGCCCTGGCACGGGGGAAGCGGATCGTGGCGCTCGTCGGATTCGGTGCGGTACGGAGCGGGGCGGGACCGGAGATCAAGCGGCTGATCGAGCGGTTCCAGATCCCCCTGCTCACCACCCTGGACGGCAAGGGCATCGTGTCCGAGGGACACCCGCTCGCGGTCGGAGTCTTCGCCGACAGCGGCCACTCCAGTGCGTGGAAGGCGTTCCGCGAGGCCGACGTCGTGCTGTGCATCGGCAACTCCCTCAACCAGCACGCCACCTTCAACTACCGCGAGGACCTGTTCGAGGACAAGCTGCTGATCCATGTGAACATCTCCGAGGGCGAGTTCCACAAGGCCTACCGGCCCGACCACACCCTGCTGTCCGACGCGCGCCCCGCGGTGGCTGCCCTGGTCGACGCGCTGGAGCGGACGGTCGGCGACGTACCGGCGGTCGAGGTCGACGGCAGGGACTACGAGGCCCGGAAGATCATCCACCTGACGGGGAAGATCCACCCCGGAGAACTCGCGCAGTCGATCGGGCGCATGCTGCCGCCACGGGGTGTTCTGCTCGCGGACGCGGGCGCCCACCTGGCGTGGCTCGGGTATTACGTGGAGCTCGAAGAAGGGCAGAACTTCCGCAAGGCCGGCTCCTTCGGGCCGATGGCCGGACACGTCAACGGGGCCATCGGCCTGAAGGTCGCCCACCCGGACCGGACGGTCGTCGTCGGCTGCGGCGACGGATGCTACTCGCTGTCCGGTTTCGAGCTGATGACCGCCGTCGAGCACGAGATCCCCGTCATCTGGGTCATCTTCAACGACGGGGAATTCAAACTGATCAAACTCTTCCAGCTGGTCACGTACGCCGAATCGGCCCTGGTCGAGTTCCAGAACCCGGACTTCGCCGCGTACGCCCGTGCCTGCGGCGCCGACGGCTACCGGGTGGAGACGCTCGACGAATTCGAGGAGGCGTTCCGCGCCGCACTGGCCTCCGGCCGGCCCACGCTCATCGACGCCAGGATCACGCGATGGGCCGTGCCGCACTACAGCCCGTCACCCGACGGCGTGATCGACGGTCTCGTCGAGAGCCTGGAGGCACGCTTCCGGGACTGACCGCCGGGTCCGTCGGGTCCGTCGGGTGCCGGACCCGGTCTTTTCGGTCGCGGCCGGCCAGACGCGGTCGGCTGCGATCAGGAGGTACTGGAAGGAGCCGTCCTTGTAGGAGTTGACACGGTCGCGGGCGGGCTCAGCCGTTGACGAAGGCCAGGCTGGTCGCGTCGTAGCGGGTGCCCGCGATCCGCTCGGCCGGGGCGGCTGCCTCGATGGCGGCGATGTCCTCGGGCGACAGCTCGACGGCCAGGGCCGCGAGGTTCTCCTCCAGGTAGCGCCGGCGCCGGGTGCCGGGGATCGGCACCACGTCGTCGCCCCGGTGCTGCACCCAGGCCAGGGCGAGCTGGCCGGTGGTGACCCCCTTCGCCGCGGCCAGCTCGTTCAGCCTCGCAACGATCTCCAGGTTCCGTTCCAGGTTGCCTTCGGCGAAACGCGGCTGGCTGCGCCGCACATCGGTTTCGGTCATCCCGTCGACCGAGCTGTACCGGCCCGTCAGGAAGCCGCGCCCGAGCGGGGAGAACGGCACCAGGCCGATGCCGAGTTCGCGGCAGACCGGGGCGATCTCCGCCTCCAGGTCGCGGGTCCACAGCGACCACTCGCTCTGCAGGGCGGCGATCGGGTGCACCGCGTGCGCCCTCCGGATGGTGCCCGCTCCGGCCTCGGACAGCCCGAGGTGGCGGACCTTCCCGGCCCGTACCAGCTCGGCCATCGCGCCGACCGTCTCCTCGATCGGCACCTGCGGATCGACCCGGTGCTGGTAGTAGAGGTCGATGTGGTCGACCCCGAGCCGGCGGAGCGACGCCTCGCACGCCTGCCGCACGTAGGCCGCGTCGCCGCGGACCCGGGTGGGCTCGCCCAGGCGGTTGGCGAAGCCGAACTTCGTTGCCAGCACCACCTCGTCGCGACGACCGGCGACGGCCCGCCCGATCAGCTCCTCGTTGTGCCCGGTGCCGTAGAAGTCGGCGGTGTCGAGCAGGGTCACTCCGAGGTCGAGGGCACGGTGCAGTGTCGCGATCGACTGCGCGTCGTCCGCGGCGCCGTAGCCGTGACTCATGCCCATGCATCCCAGGCCCTGTGCGGAGACCGCCAGGCTTCCCAGGTGCCGGGTGTGGATGTCGGTCATGCTGCTGCCTCCTGGGCTCGGAATCATCTGCCCAGGACGCTAGGAGTTGGAGCGCACTCCATGTCAACTGAGCGCCGCCGTGCCCCGTGGTGTGGGAGACCGGGGTGCCCCGGCCCGTCCGGTCGGCCGGCCGAACTCGGGCTGGTGGCCCGGGTTCGGCCGGTTCCGGACGGGAGACCGGGCGATCAGTTGAGTCGCTCGGTACTGCTGGCGACGAGCTGACCGTGGGCGAATCCCTCCACGCGGGCCGAGTGCGCGGCGGCGGCGTCGGGGACGGTCACGTCGGCCTGGCCGTCGGAGAGGTCGACGGAGGCGCGGGGGCGCTGATCGACGTACACGTCCAGACGGTCGATGTTGACGGCCTTGACCTTGAGCCGCAGGGCGTCTCCGGCGGGGGCGGCGTCGGTGATGGAGACCTGGTGCGGGGTCAGGTTCTTGAGGATCTCGCCCGCTCGGTCGAGGAGGTCGGCGTTGCCCTCCAGCAGGTCCCTGCGCGTCATCCGGTGGAGTTCGTCCGGCGTGATGCCGAGATCCTCCACGGGAGTGCCGGAGTTGGCTCCGACGCGCAGGGTGCGGCGGATCGACACCCGCATGCCGGCGCCCTTGGGGAGGGGCACGTACGGCGACTGCGGATCGTCCTGGAGGAGTCTGACCAGGTCCTGGTGCATCCAGACGTTCGCGCCGCCGGCCCCGGTGTTGTCGTCGGTGCCGAGGACCGGGCCGATCCGGTGGTCCTGGAAACCGGCGGCGAAGATGTCGGTCGCCGAGTAGCAGCGGGCGTTGGTGATGAGGACGACCGGGCCGAAGTACTGCTGGCCGATCGCGTTGGCGCCCTCCTCGGTGCTGATCGGGAAGGCCCCGGAGAAGGCGGAGCCGATCTCGACCGCTTGGTCCATGGACGGTACCCAGGCTCCCAGGAAGTCCTGGTTCGCGCGGCAGATCCGCAGGTTGAGCGGGGTGTTGATGAACTGCGTCGGTTCGGGGGTGATCCGGCGGGGCGTGAGGGCCTGCAGGGCGAACTCGGCGTTGAAGATGACGCCGCCGCCGTTGCCCCGCACGTCCAGGATGAGACCGGTGTCCGGCAGCAGGCCGATCAGACGGACGAACTCCGCGACGAATCCCTCCACGTCTCGCACGTTGAACGTGAAGACGCGCAGGTGGCCGAAGGTGCCGGAGGACGTGCGGACCTCCTGTGCCCGGAAGACCGACGGCATCGTGGTGCCGACCTCGCCCGCCAGCGGTTCGGGCGCGGGCCGGCCGGCTTCGAGGGCCCTCTCCTGGGCTACGACCCGCGGCGCGAACAGCAGGGCCCTGGCGCGGTTGGCCTCGTCCACGTCGAGGTCCAGGCCCTGGGCCAGGGTCGTGCCGCCGAGCGCCTCGGCCGTGACGAAGACGGGAAGGTTCTCCACGACCCGCCAGCTCTCCCGCAGCTCGCGCCCGGTGCCGTCCTTGTCGAGGTAGCTGACGGTCACCCACTCCTCGAACGGCGGCAGGTGCATGACGAGCGGCCGAACGGTCAGCGACTGCACGCCGCGGCTGCGGCGCGCCGCATTGTTGCTTCCGGCGAAGCGGGCGGCGTTGAGGTCGACGGCCACGGCGATGGGGATGCCGCTCCAGTGGGTGATCTCGACGCCGGGCTCGAACCCCGGGGCGGAGAAGCCCTCGGCCACGTGGGTGACCATGAAGTGCTCGCCCCGCTGATCGGTGTACCGCTCGACGAGGAAGGGCAGGAAGGCGACCTTGCGGGCGAAGGGTTCGGGGAGCAGGTAGTTGGTGTGGAGATCCCTGACCGAATGGAAGATCTCCGACATCTCGGCGTGGAACATCCACTCCGGGGGCATGGTCGCCTCGGTCTGCCGGTCCAGCCGGCGGCGCAGGACCCGCAGGCGCTGCCCCGGGTTCACTGCGTGCATCGCCATCTTGAGGGGCAGGTGGACGTAGTTCTGGTCCAGCAGGATCTGCGCCTGCTCGGCGATGACCCGGCGGTCGTCGAGCGTCAGCGTGCCCGCGCCGGTCAGGAAGTCGGCCAGTGCGGTGGCACCGGCCAGGTGCTCACGGACCGGTTCGGCGGCCTGAAGGACGAAGTCTGGGGTAGGGCTGTCGGCCGTGCGGGCCATGGTGCCTCCCGAGGAGGGGACGGGTTGGAGCCTCTCGGCCTCAGTTATCGGGCCGCGTCCGTCCTCGAATGAGTTGCGCACCCCGTCATTCGCCCGATTGGGCGCAGACGGCGCGTGTCCGCGCACCCGGCTGCGCCGCCCTGGCACCCGGGCGGCGCAGCCCCGGGTGACGTGCGGGCCGTTCCGTGCCGTGCCACCCTGATCACAGGCCTCGGGGCCCCGGGGGTCCCGGAGTCCCGGGAGGAGGCAGCCGCGACGAACGGAGCGCGCTGTGGAAGATCCGATCCGCTTCGCGGCGCTGCGGCGCCGGGTGGCCGCGGGCTGCGCCGCCCTTTTGTTGGTGGCGCTCGCCTCGGGTACGGGCGCCCGGGCGGCCCCGTCACCCCCGCCCTCCCCGACTCCGTGGCCGACCGGTGTGGGAGACCCGGGGCGGCTCGACCCGCGCATCACGGAGATCATGCGCAAGCCCGAGTACCGCAACGCCCAGTGGGGACTGCTGCAGACCGAACCGGCGGACGGCCGGGTGCTGCACAGCCTGTTCCCCGGACAGTTCTTCATCCCGGGTTCCACCGCGAAACTGTTCCCCGTATCCGCCACGTGGCAGACCCTCGGCGCGGACCACCGCTTCGTCACGCCCCTCTACGGGGTCGGGCGGCGCAACGGGTCCACGCTGACCGGAGACCTCGATCTCGTCGCCCAGGGCGACCTCACCCTGGGCGGCCGGACGCGCCCCGACGGCACGGTCGCGTACACCGACCTCGACCACACCTACGCCAACGACTTCCCCGGGGCGACCCTCACCCCGGAGAACCCGCTCGCCGGGATCGACCTGCTCGCCCGGCAGGTCCGCGCCTCCGGGATCGCCCGCGTCGACGGCGACGTGGTCATCGACAGCCGGCTCTTCGCCCCCGACCCGGTCCTCGACCCCACCCCGACGCCCCTGATCATCAACGACAACCTCATCGACCTGCTGACCACGCCCGGCAGCCGGCCGGGCGCAGACGCCCGGCTGGACTGGCGGCCGAAGGTCGCGCCGTACGCGGTCACCTCCACGGTGAAGACCGTCGCGGCCGGGAAGCCGACCGACGTCACGGTGACCACCACCGACGGCGGCACGCGCATCCGCCTGTCCGGGACGATCGCGGCGGACGCCGAGCCGCTGCTGCGCACCTCCCCCGTCACGGACCCGGCGGCGTTCGGCCGGACCGCCCTGATCGAGGCGCTCGGCCGGGCCGGAGTCCACGTGACCGCCGCCGCGACGGGCCCCAACCCTGTCGCGCGGCTGCCACGGGACTACGACGGCCGTCCGCGGGTGGCCGCGTACACCTCTCCCCCGTACGAGCAGTACGCCAAGCTGATCCTCAAGGTCAGCCACAACCTGGGTGCCAACCTGGCCGTCTGCCTGATGGCCGTCAGTACCGGCAGCAACCAGTGCGCCTCCGGCTTCCCGGTGCTGGCCGGCTTCCTGGAGCGGGCGGGCGTCGACCGCGGGCAGGTACAGCTCATGGACGGCCGGGGCGGCAACCCCGCCGACCGGGCCACGCCCCGGGCGCTGGTGCAGATGCTGGCGTACTGGCAGCACACCCCGGACGCGCGGCGCTTCCGGGAGGCCCTGCCCGTCCTCGGCGTCGACGGTCTGCTGGCCGGGAACTGCCGGAGCTGCCCGGCGCGCGGGAAAGTGTTCGCGAAGACCGGCGCGGCTGTCGGAGGGGACTCGCTCAACGACCGGCTCGCCGTCGGCGCCATCACCATCGCCGGTTACCTCGACAAGGGCGGTGGCCGCTTCGACACCTTCTACGCGGGCGTCAACGGTGCGTCCACACCGACGGCCAACCCCACCGACGTGGTAGCCATCGCCAACGACCTGGCCCTGATCGCCGCATACCTCCAGGAGTCTTCCTGACCCGGCGAGTTGATCGCTGCGGCGACCCTTCTCACTTCATAAGTTGAAGTATTGGTGGGGGGTAAATCGCCCTGAAAACGAGGCAAAAACCCGGATTGCGTGATTGCGCAAAGTGATGGCAACGTTGCCATCTTGTTAATAGTTCACTTCTTGACGGTGGGTGTCGTCGCCGAGTTGACTGCCCCTACCTCGGCCGCACACGGACACGGCCTCGTCAGGGAGGTTTTACATCGTGAATGCACATCTGGGTCGTGCCGCCGTTGCTGTCGCCGTTTCCGCGATCGCCGTCTCGCTCGCCGCCTGCGGCGCGGAGGACGGCGACGGGAGACCGGGGGGCTCCCCGGGCGAAGCGGTCAAGGTCGGTCTCCTGCTTCCGGAGAACCAGACCGCGCGCTACGAGAAGTTCGACAAGCCGCTCATCGAGAAGGAGGTCGCCAGGCTCACGCGCGGCAAGGGCAAAGTGCTCTACGCCAACGCGAAGCAGGACGCGACCGCCCAGAACTCCCAGGTCGACATGATGATCACCAACAAGGTGAACGTCCTCATCATCGACGCCGTGGACTCGAAGGCCATCGCCGGCGCGGTCAAGAGGGCCAAGGACGCCGGCATTCCGGTCGTCGCCTACGACCGTCTCGCCGAGGGCCCCATCGACGCCTACACCTCCTTCGACAACGAGGACGTCGGCAAGGTCCAGGGCAAGGCCCTGCTGGAGGCGCTGGGCGACAAGGCCAAGGACGGCCAGATCGTCATGATGAACGGCTCGGTCACCGACCCGAACGCCAAGGGGTTCAAGTCCGGCGCGCACTTCGTCCTCGACGGCAAGGTGAACGTCGGCAAGGAGTACGACACGGTCGACTGGAAGCCGGAGAACGCCAACACCAACATGGCGGCCGCACTCTCGGCACTCGGCAAGGGAAAGATCACCGGCGTCTACTCCGCCAACGACGGCATGGCGGGCGGCATCATCAACGCCCTCAAGGCGGCCGGCGTGACCAACCTGCCTCCGATCACCGGCCAGGACGCCGAACTCGCCGGTGTGCAGCGGATCGTCGCGGGCGAGCAGTACATGACCGTCTACAAGCGGTACGCCCCCGAGGCCGCGGCCGCCGCGGAGATGGCCGTCATGCTCGCCCAGGGAGAGAAGATCGACGGGGTCATCAACCAGATCGTCGACAGCCCGACCACCAAGGGCGTGCGATCGGTGCTCGTCCCGGGCATCCCCCTGACCAAGTCCAACATCAAGTCCACCGTGATCGACGACGGTGTCTACACGGTCGCCGAGATCTGCACCGAAAAGTACGCGACGGACTGCGCCGTCATCGGCCTGAAGTAGCAAGTCCGCCCGCGCGGGCGGCGCACGGATGACAGTTTGATCATGTACATGAAGGGCGGCAGAGCGCGAGGAGAGTTAGGTTAGCCTGCCCTTATGATTTCCATATCCCTGGCCGCCGAGGCCGGCTACGCCGTGCCTCCGCTGTGGCGCATCCTGACCAAGTCCGGCTATTTCATCGGGCTGTCCGGAGCCCTCGGCGCCGCCGTGACCTACGCGGCCTCCGTCCGCCCCGCGTTGCGCGCACCGGAGAACGACAGCGGTGACGTCGACGTCATGAGACGGAGAACGGCCGGGTACCTCGCCTGGGCGGGGGTGGTGCTGTTGGTCGCAGGCTATTTCCAGCTCGCCGGCCGCGTGGCGCGGGCCGGCAAGGGCATGCCGTTCGGTGACGCCCTCGCGCCGGGACGGATCCGGGACTTCTTGACGGCGCCGGCGGCGAAAGGGGCGTGGGTCGCGCAGGGCACGGTCTACCTCGTCCAGAACGTGGTGCTGGTCCTCGCCTCCGTCGCCCTGATCTCGCTGTTCCTTCCCCGGGCGCGCCGGCACCTGAACGCCCTCGCGCTGACCGCCCTGCCCCTGACGCTCGCGGTGACGCTCGTCGCCGCGGTTCCGGCCACCAAGCCGAAGGACGGGGACAAGTGGCTGGACCTCGTGTCCGGCCAGTCCCACATCATCAGCGGCGTGGTCTGGGTCGGCGGTTTGGCCCTGCTCGCCGTCCTCGCCGGCGCCCGCAGCCGTCTGAGCGGGGACGCGGGCGCGCTGTGGGCGGACATCTGGCGCCGTTTCGCCTTCGTCGCCCTCGTCTGTGTCGGCGCGGTGTTCACCTCCGGCCTGTGGATGAGCTGGAAGCACGTCGGAGCCGTCAGCCAGCTCTGGACGACGACCTACGGACTCTTCCTGCTCGTCAAGCTCCTGCTGGTCCTCGGCATGGTCGGGGCCGGCGGCATCAACCAGTTCTGGCTGATGCCCCGTATCGCCCGGGCCCGCCGCGACGATGCCACGTCCTCGCTCCTGCACCTGACACTGCGCCACTTCCCGAAGGTGGTCTGGGCCGAGGTGGCCCTCGGGGCCGCCGTCCTGGCCATCGTCCCCTTCCTCGGCGGCTCGGCCCGTTCCGAGGCGGGCAGCCCCCCGGCCGTGTCGAGCGGCAGCGTCTTCGCCATGGGCGCCGTCCTCGTCCTCGCCCTCGCGGCTTCGCTGTCCATCACGGTGAGGACCTCCGACGCGCTCGCACGGCGCGCGGCCGGGGCAGCGGCCCCCTCGGCGTCATGACGCCGGCCGGGCCGCCGCGGAGATCATCGGAGGGCTGAGGCGCGCGAAGCCTTCCTGCCGCTCGTACGGGAAGTACGGATACGGCGCCGGCTTGTGACTGGCGGCGTCGAGCCGGGCCGTCTGCTCGGCCGTCAGCGTCCAGCCGACGGCGCCGGTGTTCTGGCGGAGCTGCTCCTCGTTGCGCGCACCGATGATGACGGAGGACACCGTGGGACGCTGCAGCAGCCAGTTGATGGCCACCTGCGGGATCGTCCTGCCGGTGTCCTTCGCCACCTCGTCGAGCGCGTCCACGACGTCGAAGAGGTGCGCGTCCTCCACCGGCGGCCCGTAGTCGGCGGTCTGGTGGAGCCGGCTCTGCGGCGGCAGCGGCAGCCCCCGGCGCAGCTTCCCCGTCAGGCGCCCCCAGCCCAGCGGGCTCCAGACCATCGCACCGACGCCCTGGTCGTGGGCGAGGGGCATCAACTCCCATTCGTAGTCGCGGCCGACGAGCGAGTAGTAGACCTGGTGCGCCACGTACCGGGGGTAGCCGCGCGCGTCGGCCGTGGCGAGCGACTTCATCAGCTGCCAGCCGGCGAAGTTGGACACGCCGACGTACCGGATCTTGCCGGCCCGCACCAGCTGGTCGAGTGCGGCGAGCACTTCCTCGACCGGGGTACCGGCGTCGAAGGCGTGCATCTGGAAGAGGTCGATGTGGTCGGTGCCGAGCCGGCGCAGGGCGTCCTCCGTCGCCCTGATCAGGCGCGAGCGGGACGAGCCGGCGTCCCCCGGCCCGTCGCCCATCGGCAGGCCGGTCTTGGTCGACAGGAGGACCCGGTCCCGCCTGCCCCGGATCGCCTCCCCCAGCACTTCCTCCGACGCTCCGGCCGAGTACACGTCGGCGGTGTCGAACATCGTGATGCCCGCTTCCAGGCAGATGTCCACGAGCCGGCGCGCCTCCTGCGCGTCCGTACTGCCCCAGGCGCCGAACAGCGACCCCCGGCCGCCGAACGTGCCGGCCCCGAAGCTCAGAGCGGGAACCTTGAGACCGGACGCACCGAGCTGCCTGTATTCCATGACGGACCCCTTCAGCGAGCGTTAACAGCACCACAGACCCTTTAAGGTGAGTCCAACGTAACAGTGGAAGACGACTAATGGAACCGGAGACCCGTTATGGCGACCACAGATCCCGATCCGGGCACCGTGCGCCCCGGTGGCCGTACGGCGCGGGTTCGGGCGGCGGTACTGCGAGCGGCCGGGGACACCCTGGCCGAGACCGGCTTCCACGGACTGGACCTCGCCGAGGTCGCCCGCCGCGCCGAGGTGGGCAAGACGACCGTGTACCGCCGCTGGGGAACCGTGGCCGCCCTCGTCGCCGACCTGCTGACCGACATGGCCGAGCAGTCGCTGCCGCACACCGACACGGGCTCGCTGCTCGAAGACCTCCGGGCCAACGCCGGGCTCGTGCGGCGCACGTTGGCGGACTCCCGCCAGGGCGCGCTGTTCAAGGCGGTGATCGCCGCGGCCGCGACCGACGGGCGGACGGCCGAGGCCCTGCACCGGTTCTACGAGGTGCGCGTCGCCGAGTGGGCGCCCTGCGTCCGACAGGCCGTCGAACGGGGCGAGTTGCCCACGGGTACGGACGCCGGGGAAGTGATCCGGGCCGTCTCGGCACCGCTGTACTACCGGTTCCTGATCACCGGCGCCCCTCTCGACGAGGACGCGGCGGAGCGGGCGGTGCGAGCAGCCGTGGCGGCGGCACGCGCGGGAGCCTTCACCTGACAGGCGCCCGGGCTGCCGCCGCCTTGGGCATGACCGTCAACCGAACCGGCTGACCTTTAACCGAACCGGCTTACCGTTATCCGAACTGGCCGGGCTGGTAGTCGCCGGCGGGCTGCTGGACGATGACGTTCACCCGGTTGAAGGCGTTGATGACGGCGATGAGCGACACCAAGGCGGCGAGCTGGTCCTCGTCGTAGTGCTTGGCGGCATCGGCCCATGCCTCGTCGGTGACGCCACCGGCCGCGTCGGCTATGCGGGTGCCCTGCTCCGCCAGCTCCAGGGCGGCGCGCTCGGCGTCGGTGAACACCGTGGCCTCCCGCCAGACCGCGACCAGGTTGAGGCGGGTCGAGGTCTCCCCGGCGTGCGCGGCGTCCTTGGTGTGCATGTCGGTGCAGAAACCGCAGCCGTTGATCTGGCTGGCGCGGATCTTCACCAGCTCCTGCGTCGCCGCCGGCAGCGTCGAGTCCGCGAGCGCCTTGCCCGCCGAGACGAAGTGCCTGAGGGCCTTGGTCGCGACCGCGTTGCCGAGGAGGTTCAGGCGAGCTTCCATGGTGCACTCCTTGCTGTTGTCGATGGTTACACCCCTTAGACACCGCCGCTCGGCTCGATGTGACACCCGCTCACCCTCGGATTCCGAATCACGCCCGCCCGTCGTGATCCGGTGGCGGAAATGGGGCCGAGCTTGACTGATGGTCGGCGCGGCAGGTAGGGAGAGGCTGTCATCACGCAAGGTGTGAAACGGGGGACCCATGAAGCCGCTCGAAACGGGCGATCCCACTTCGGTCGGCGAGGGCCGCTACCGGCTGGTGGGACGGCTCGGCCAGGGGGGCATGGGTGTCGTCTACCTGGGCCGGTCCCAGTCCGGCCGGGCGGTGGCCGTCAAGGTCGTACGCCCCGAGCTGAGCACCGAACCGGGGTTCAAACGGAGGTTCGCCGACGAGGTGGCGGCCGCGCGGCGGGTCGGCGGCTTCCACACCGCACCGGTCGTGGACGCCGACCCGGACGGGGATCCGGCCTGGCTGGTAACCGCCTTTGTGCCCGGCCCCACGCTGCAAGCGGTGCTCGCGCGCGTCGGTTCGCTGCCCCTGGACACCCTCACCGTACTGGCGGCCGGCCTGGCCGAGGCCCTGGAGGCGATCCACCGGGCCGGGGTCATCCACCGCGACCTGAAGCCCGCGAACATCATCATCGCGGAGGACGGGCCGCGCGTCATCGACTTCGGCATCGCGCGCGCCCTGGACGGGACGGCTCTGACCCAGACCGGCCTGCAGATCGGCACGCCGGGTTTCCTGGCGCCCGAGCAACTCACCAGCGGCGCCGTCACCCCCGCGGTCGACATGTTCGCCCTGGGAGTGGTCCTCACCCAGGCAGCGGGTGGTTCCCCCTTCGGCGACGGCCCCTCGGCGGCCAGGCACTACAAGGTCGTCCATGAGGAACCGGACCTGACCGCCGTCCCCGGCGAGCTCCGTGAAGCGGTCGCCGCTTGCCTGTCCAAGGACCCGGCGACACGGCCCACACCGTCGGCCTTCCTGAGCGGCCTGACGATCCGCCATCCGGCCGGGGACTGCTGGCTCCCGGACGCGGCAACGCAGCTCCTGCCCCGGCAGGAGCCGGAGGCGCCGCCCGCCCGGCAGGCTGAGCCGCGGGACACCCGGGCACCGGAAGGCGCCGCGCCGGGACCGGACGCCCTCCAGGTCGCCGGTGCGGAGCCCCGCACGGAACAGCCGAAAACGGTGACCTCTGCGGTGGGCACGGGGCCCGCAGCGCCGCTCTCCCCTTCGTCCTCCCCCTCCACCACGCCGACACCGAAGCCGACACCGACGCCCACGCCCTCGCCGACGCCGACGCCCACGCCCACGCCCTCGCCGACGCCCTCGCCGACGCCCTCGCCCGAACTCGGATCCGCAGGCGGGGTGCTGACGGCTGATGCCCGGCCCCGGCGCCGCCGCGCGATGGTTGCGGCGGCGCTGCTGGTCTCCCTCGCCGCCGTCGGCCTGCTCGTGTGGCAGCCCTGGACCGGCTCGCCCGAGGACAACGCCAAGCCCGGCGCGCTCACGCCCACGCCGACCGGCTCCGCCTCCGCCCCCGCGCCGTTCCCCACCGACCCCCTACTGGTCCGGCAGGACACCGCCCCGGGCTGGCCCGGGACGTGTCACGGTGTGATCGCCCGCCGGGACGCCGGGGCCGCCACGCCCGTCCAGCTCGTCCCGGGGGGTGGGTGCGACACGCTGCCCCAGTGGTCCCCCGACCGCAGGTCGTTCGCGTTCACCCGCACGACCTCCGAGGGCACGGCGGTCTGGACCGCCAACGCCGACGGTTCGAACGCACGGCGCGTCGCGGCCATCGCGGGCGGCAGGGTGTCCTGGTCGCCGGACGGCAGCCGGCTCGCCGTACTGCGCAAGAAGGACGGGGTACAGCAGCTGTTCGTGGTCACCGTCGCCGATGGCTCCGCCACGCAGCTCACGACGGGCACGGGCCAGGTCGAGGATCCCGCGTGGTCGCCGGACGGCAAGCGCATCGCCGTCTGTCTGCAGACGGAGCCCGAGAACTGGCAGATCCACGTGGTCGACCCCGCCGCCCCGGACCGCGCCCCCCTGCAGGTGACCCGGCTGCCCCATCCCGCGCTCGACCCCGTGTGGTCCCCGGACGGCACCACCTTCGCGTACACCGCGGGGACGTACGGCACGGGCACTCAGGGCGACATCCGTCTCGTGGACGCCGACGGCACGCACGACCGTGATCTGGTGGCCACCGCGGCCCATGAGATGGACCCCGCCTGGTCCGCCGACGGCGGCTGGGTCGCCTTCGTCCGAGGCCCGTACGAGAAGCCCGTGGTCTGGGCCGTGCGCACCGACAGGACGGGCGAGCGCGCACTCACCACCGGTACGGCCTCCGAAGGCCACCCCGGCTGGCGCTGAGAGGCTCCGACGAGTGGAACGCCCCTCGCACTTCCCCGCTCAGGCGACGAACTCTTCCTCCCCGTAGCGGACGTGGGCGGTGTCCCAATCGACACCGAGGTCGGCGGTGAACCGCCGGGCGAGCCCGAGGTCGTCGAGCGGGGCGACGAGGATGAGCTCCCCGTCGAGGGCGACCGAGCCGCCGCCGAGCCGTTCGCGGGCCTCGGGGTCGGCGATCAGCGCGTCGTGCAGGCGGGTCGCGCTGACGCCGTCGGCCCGGATCTCGACCGCGCCGCCGGGCAGTCGGGGGACGCCTGGCCGGCCCGGGCGGCGCCTTGCGCACCCACCGATCCCAGCGCGAGGACTCCGACCGCGAGCAGGACGCGCAGTTGCTTCATCCTTCAACTCCCTTTCCCTTTATGAGGCATCCCATCAACGTGCCGCGCCGCCGGTGGCCGCGGCCGGCTCATCGTAGGGCGGCGGGACGGTGGAGATGTGCCGGTATGACACGAATGGCGGCCAAGGAGCCGGGGGCCCGGCGCGCTGCGGTGCGATGAGCCCGGCGTCCGGTACGGTGCGCCCCCGCCGCCCGCGCCACTGGATCCGGCTCGCCCTTGCGTGAAGCCCGCCTCCACCCGCGGCCGTCGACGTCGCGGTCGGCTGCCCTCCGACTACGCCGCGCACCGCACCTTCACGCGCGAAACATCGCGGTGCAGGTCCGCGCGCCCTCGTCCCCGTGCCGCACGCGAGCGGGAATCCTGGCCTGGGTGGCGTGATGGTGTGGTGGCGTCGGGCACATCGTGCGCGCGCAGCGCCGGACGCCACCCTCGACCTCACCTGCGCCGGGCGCCGTGGCTCCCGGCGCGTCGGGCGGACAGCCGTACGGAACCATGGAGCGCCGAGTGCACATGAGCAGCAACCCCGCCGATGCCCCCACTCCCCCACCCGCCGGTCCCGGCGACGGGGCCACCGTGTCCCGCCAGGAGTTCGACGCCCTCTTCGAGGCGGTGCGCGCATGGGGCCGGTGGGCCGCAGCCGACCGCGGCGCCTGGAACAGGGTGACAGCGGGCCACGTACGGAATGCCGCCGGTCTGATCCGGTCGGGCACGGTCGTCCCGCTGGGACTGCCCTGGGACACCCGGCCCGGACCGGACAACGCGAAGCCCGCGTTGCACTACATGTCCGACCTGGGCGACGTGGAGGCCCCGGAACCGTCCACCTACAAGGACTTCCTCGCCGTGGACTATCACGGCAAGGGGGTGAGCCACCTCGACGCACTGTCACACGTCGCCTACCGAGGGCAACTCTACGACGGCCGCGCGGCGCGTGAGGAGATCGACGCCGGGGGCGCCCGCTTCGGCGCCGTGCAGGCGCTCGGCCCCCTGGTCACCAAGGGCGTGCTCCTCGACCTTCCGGCCGCCCTCGGGGTCGCGTGGCTGGAGCCCGGGCATGCGGTCCACGCGCAGGACGTCGTCGCGGCGGAGAAGGCCCTCGACGTGACGATCAGGGGCGGCGATGCGGTGTTGCTGCGGTCCGGCCGCTTCCGCCGCCGCGAGGAGACCGGCCCCTGGGACCCCGGCGCGGCGAGCGCGGGATGGCATGTGGACGCCATGCCGCTGCTGGCCGAGCGCGCCATCGCCCTGCTCGGCGCCGACGGGGACAGTGACGTACGGCCGTCGCCGGTCGAGGGCCTGCACTCCCCCGTCCACGCGCTCGCCGTCACGGCTATGGGGGTGCCACTGCTGGACAACCTCGACCTCGAAGCGCTCTCCGCCGCCTGCGCCGAGGCGGGCCGCTACGAGTTCATGCTCGTCGTGGCGCCGCTGAACGTCCCCGGTGGAACGGGCTCGCCCGTCAATCCGGTCGCGGTCCTGTGACGACCGGCCTGCCGGTCACCCTCCACCCGTCACCCGCCACCGCGAAAACGTGAGGAATATACTCAAATCTGGCTATCGGGACCGTTCCGGTGAGGGAAGTGGTGCAGATGGGGGTGGTGGAAGACCGCATCGGCCCCGTGCGTGTCCGTGACCGGTTCCTGCACGGCGAGTCGGTCGAGTCGGCAGAGGGGAGCGTGAGGGGTCCGATCCTGAGCTCGTGGCAGCGCAGCAGACTGCTGGGCCTGTCGCCGGACCAGTCGGAGCTTCCGTTCACCCAGGACTTCGACGCGGACGGTCCGCTCGTCCGCGCCGCCGGGCCCATCCTCGACCGGCTGCAATCGATCTTCACGGGCAGCCGGATGAACATCAGTCTCGCCGATGGGCACGGCACGGTGCTCGAGCGCCGTTTCGGAGAGAAGTCGATGGCCGCCCACCTGCCGGCGATCCAGAGCGTCCCCGGCTTCGTGTTCGCCGAGCAGGTCGCGGGGACGAACGGCATCGGCCTCACGCTCGCGGAGCGGCGGCTCTGCCAGGTTTACGGCGCCGAGCACTTCGCCGAGCGGTCCCAGTCAAGCGCCTGTACCGCGACGCCCGTTCGCGACCAGCTCAGCGGGCACATCGAGGGCGTCCTGTGCCTCGGCTATCCCTACACCGATGCGGACCCGGCACTGGTCCCCCTCGTACGCAGGGCGGCCGAGGCCATCGAACGACGGCTGATGGAGCAGAGTTCGGCGCGAGAGCGCGGTCTGCTCCAGGCCTACCTCGACGCCGGGAGCCGCGCCCGGATCGGCGAGGACCCGCGGAACGGGTACCCCCTCGGAATGGACGAGCTGCTCCAGAGCGACCTGGACCAGAACGATCAGATGATCCTCAAGCAGAAGGCCACCGAGCTGATGTCCTCGGCCCAGCTGGCGGCCGTCGAGGTGTCGCTGTCCCACGACCGCAGCGTCACGCTCGTGAGCCGTCCCGTGACGAGCCCCTCCGGTGTGGAGGGCGTCGTCATCGAGGCGCTCATCCCGCAGGATTCGGAGCGGCACGCCCCCGTCCCGACCCCCGCCCACGCCGTCACGCCGCCCGGGCTCCGGCCCGGCGTCACGGCCGGTCCGGCGCCGACGACGGTCCGTGCGCACGGCGCACCGCTGGCCGACGACGCCAGTGACGCCGTCGACGACCGCACCGACGGCACGGTCAGAGGGCTGGTGCTGGTGGGCGAGCCGGAGGTGGGGAAGTACGCCGTCGCGGCACGACGCCGCCTGGAGCTGCTGGCCGAGGCGAGCAACCGCATCGGCACCACCCTGGACGTGAGCCGCACCGCCTGGGAGCTCGCCGAGACAGCGGTTCCGCGCCTGGCCGACTTCGTCACCATCGACCTGCCCACGGCCGTACTTCACGGCGAGGAGTCGCCCAACCCCACCGCCGAAATGCACCGTGCCGTGGTCCACGGCATCCGTGAGGACTGCCCGTTCTACCCGGTGGGACGGCAGATCACCCTGCAGCCGACCACGCCCCACATGCGCTGCCTGGCCACGCGGCAGCCCGTGCTGGAACCCGACCTGAAGGCCGCCTTCGGCTGGATCGCCCAGGACCCCCAGCACGCCGAACGCCTCCTCGCCCACAACATCCACTCCCTCATCACCGTCCCCCTGCTCGCCCGCGGCGTCCTCCTGGGCATCGCCAGCTTCTACCGTTCGCAGGACCCTGCCCCCTTCGGGGACGACGACCGCTCGCTGGCCCAGGAACTCGGCGCCCGTGCCGCCCTGTGCATCGACAACGCGCGCCGCTACACCCGCGAACACACCCTGGCCCTGTCCCTGCAGCGCAGCCTGCTGCCGCGCGGTCTTCCCGAGCAGGGCGCCGTCGAGGTCGCCCACCGCTACACGCCCGCCGAGTCCGGGGTGGGCGGCGACTGGTTCGACGTCATCCCCCTGTCCGGCACCCGCGTCGCCCTCCTCGTCGGCGATGTCGTCGGCCACGGGCTGCACGCTGCGGCCACCATGGGCCGGCTGCGCACCGCCGCGCGCAACTTCGCCGAACTGGAACTCGCCCCCGACGAACTCCTGACCCACCTGGACAATCTGATGGTCCGCCTCGACCGGGAGGAGGGCGGGGACAATCCCGTCTTCGGCAGCACCGGCATCGTCGGCGCCACCTGCCTGTACGCCATCTACGATCCCACCTCGCAGCTGTGCACGATGGCCCGCGCCGGTCACCCCCCGCCCGCGCTGGTCCGCCCCGACGGCACCGTGACGCTCCTCGACCTGCCCGCCGGGCCCCCTCTCGGCCTCGGCGGCCTGCCCTTCGAGTCGCACGAGATCCACCTGCCCGAACACAGCCAGCTGGTCCTCTACACCGACGGACTCCTCGACGTCCGCCACCGCGACATCGACGCGGCCCTCGACGAGCTGCGCCGCGTACTGGCCCACCCGGACCGTGCACCGGAGGACACCTGCCAAACGGTCCTCGACGCCGTGGCACCCGAACACCCCGGCGACGACATCGCACTGCTCGTGGCCCGTACCAACGCCGTGCCCTCCGACCGGATCGCCACCTGGGACCTGCCCGCCGACCCGGCCCTCGTCTCCGACGTCCGCGCCGCCGCCATGGACCGGTTGGGCGAGTGGGGGCTGGACGAGTCCGCATTCGCCATTGAGCTGCTGCTCAGCGAGCTGGTCACCAATGCCATCCGGTACGGCACCGCGCCCATCCGGGTGCGCCTCATCCGCGACCGGACCCTGATCTGCGAGGTACACGACACGAGCAGCACCGCCCCCCGCATGCGCCACGCGGCCAGCACGGACGAGGGCGGCCGTGGCCTGTTCCTCGTCGCGCAGCTCGCCCAGGCCTGGGGCACCCGCTACACCAGCGACGGCAAGGTCATCTGGGCGGAGTGCGGCCTGGACGCGGCGTGACCCGCGACCAGCGGCCCGCGACCTGCGCATTCGGGAGGCACGCAAATGCCGGACATATGCTGTCAGATCCGCATAGAATTCCCCATGTAGTCGGGAAGAACTCGGAGGCCGACCCCCGGAGAAGTCTGTGCATGACGCTCCCGACACCTCGACGGGCTCCGCCTCGCCCTCGCCTTCGTCCCCGCGTTCCGGCGGAGACCCCCTCGTCCGCGTACGCGGCCTCGGCAAGCGATTCGGCGGCACTCTCGCACTGGCCTCGGTCGACCTCGACATCCACCGGGGGAGCGTCCTCGCCCTGCTGGGTCCCAACGGCGCGGGGAAGTCCACCCTCATCAAGGTGCTCGCCGGGGTCCATCACGCCGACCAGGGCGAGGTGACGGTGGCCGGGCACCCGCTCGGCTCCCACGGCGCAACCCGGGCCATGTCCTTCATCCACCAGGACCTCGGACTCGTCGAGTGGATGACGGTGGCCGAGAACATCGCCCTGGGCACCGGCTATCCACGGCGCCGCGGACTGATCTCCTGGCGGCAGGCCCGAGTGCACTGCGACGAGGCCCTGCGGATCGTCGCCGGGCACCTGGACGCCGACGCCCGGATCGCCGACCTCGCTCCCGCCGAGCGGTCGCTGGTCGCCATCGCCCGCGCCCTGGCGACACGGGCCGAGCTCATCGTCCTCGACGAACCGACCGCCACCCTCCCCGCGGCGGACTGCGCCCGGCTGTTCGGCGTACTCCACACCCTGCGCGACCGAGGGCACGGCATCCTCTACGTCAGCCACCGGCTCGACGAGGTGTACGAGGTCGCCGACACGTTCGCCGTCCTGCGTGACGGCCGCGTGGTCGACCGGGGCCCGCTCGCCGGATACGGCCCGGACCGTCTGGTGCGGGCCATCGTGGGCCGCGAACCGGCCGGGCGCCCGCCCGGCGCCGTCTCCACCGCGGTCCGCGCCGCCGTCCGCCCCGCCGGCCCACCGCTCCTGAGCCTCGACAGCCTGAACACCGTCCACACCGAACGGGTCAGTTTCGACCTGCGGGCCGGCGAGGTCCTCGGCATGGTGGGCCTGACCGGCGCGGGCCACATGGACCTGGGCCGCGCCCTCGCCGGCGCCCGGCCCGTCCTCGGCGGGCGGGTACTGCTCGGCGGGCGCCCGTACCACCCCCGTACGGTCCGCGACGCACTCGCCCGTGGCGTCGGCTTCGTGGCGGGCAACCGTCAGGAGGAAGGCTGCGCCGCCGAACTGACCGTACGGGAGAACTTCCTGGCCAACCCCCGGGCGGCCGGTGTGCCCGCATGGCGCTGGATCAGCCCCCGGCGTGAGCGCGCCGAGGCCGCCGCCCTGATCGACCGGTTCTCCGTACACCCCCGCGACAGCGAGGTACCGATCGCCACCCTGTCCGGCGGCAACCAGCAGAAGGTCATGGTCGGGCGTTCGCTCAGGGGGAGCCTGCGCCTGCTCATCCTCGAGGAGCCGACCGCCAGCGTGGACGTGGGTGCCAAAGCGACGGTCTACCGGCTGCTCGACGACGCGCTGGCCTCCGGCCTGGCGGTCCTGCTCATCTCCACCGATTTCGAAGAGGTCGCCGAGGTGTGCCACCGCGCTCTGGTCTTCGTCCGCGGAAGCGTGGGCGCCGAGCTGACCGGCGACGCCCTCACCGTCACCGAACTCACCCGGGCCGCTTCGGCGATGCCCCCCGTCACCGGAACCGCGACCAGCCGATGACCAACCCTCCGCCGCCGCGGTCCCTGGCCGATCGCCTGCACGGTCACCTCCTCGGCACCTACGGCCTGTTGACCCTCGCGGCCCTGCTCTTCCTGGTCTTCTCCCTCGCTCTGCCCGGCACCTTCCCCACCCGGGACAACATCTCCTCGATCCTCTCCAACCAGTCGATCCCCGCGATCCTCGCGCTCGGCGCGACGATCCCCATCGCCACCGGCAAGTTCGACCTGTCCATCGGCTACGGGCTGGGCCTCGCGCACGTCATGGTGATGCAGCTCATCGTCAACGAGGGGTGGCCCTGGCCCCTCGCCTGCCTCACGGTGGTCTTCGGAGGGGTGGCGGCCGGCGCTGTCAACGGCGTCATCGTCGAGTTCGGGCAGATCGACTCCTTCATCGCCACGCTCGGCACCGGCAGCATGATGTACGCCTGCACCGGCTGGATCACCGACGGCACCCGGATCGTCCCGGGCCCGGACGGCCTGCCGGTCTCCTTCACCGACGTCTACGACTCGACGTTCCTCGGCCTGCCGCTGCCGGCCTACTACGTCCTCGTGATCACGGCCGTGCTCTGGGTGGTTCTGGAGCGGCTGCCGCTCGGCCGGTACCTGTACGTCATCGGCTCCAACCCGCGCGCCGCCGCCATCATCGGCATCCCCACCCGCACCTACTCCGTCTACGCCTTCGCCGGTTCGGGCCTGGTCGTCGGCTTCGCCGGGGTGCTGCTCGCCGCCCAGCAGCAGACCGGCAACCCGAGTGTCGGCCTGGACTACCTGCTGCCCGCCTTCGTCGGCGCACTGCTCGGGTCCACCACGATCAGACCCGGCCGCGCCAACGCGCTCGGCACCCTCGTGGCCGTCGCCGTCCTCGCCGTCGGACTCGCGGGGATCGGCCAGCTCGGCGCCCAGTTCTGGGCCACGCCGCTGTTCAACGGAGGGACGCTGCTCATCGCCGTCGGCCTGGCCGGCTACTCCGCGCGCCGCCGCCTGCGCAGCGGCGCCACCGCGACCCGCCGGTCACTCGCGGACGGCCAGGCCCAGAGCCCCCGGAGCCGCCCCTAGAGCCGCCAGAGCACTTCTCGAACACTTCACTTCGTACGCGCACCCGCGCCAGGAGCCCCGTGTACCCGAACCGCAAGACCACCGTCACAGCCGCCGCCCTGCTCGCGGCAGCCGCCGCCCTGGCCGTCGGCTGCGAGCGCGGCCCACAGGCCGGCGCCGGGCCGTCGGACGCCGGCTGCCCCGCCACCCTCGCGAAGGCCGAGGCGGCCGTCCGGCAGGCCGAGAACACCGATGTCCCGTGGACCGGCCCCACCACCGGCCCCGCGGCCGTTCCCGGCAGAACCATCGTCTACGTCGCGCAGACCATGACCAACCCCGGTGTCGCGGGCGTCGCGAAGGGCGTCGAGCAAGCAGCGAAGGTCACCGGCTGGAAGGTCCGAGTGATCGACGGCGGGGGCACCCCCGCCGGTATCCAGGCCGCGCTCAGCCAGGCGGTCACCCTCAAACCCTCGGGCATCGTCATCGGCGGCTTCGACCCCCGTCTCACCTCGCAGCAGGTGGCGCGGGCCCGAGCGGCGGGGATCCCGCTCGTCGGCTGGCACGCGGTGGACTCCCCCGGGCCGAGCGAGAACCCGAAGCTCTTCACCAACATCACCACGAAGGTGGGGGACGTCGCCAGGATCAGCGCGGACTGGATCATCTCCCGGTCCAAGGGCGGTGCCGGGGCCGTCCTCTTCACCGACGACTCGATCCCGTTCGCCAGGAACAAGGCCGAACTCATCAAGCGCGAGCTGGCCACCTGTTCCGGCGTGCGGCTCCTGGCGTACGTGAACATCCCGATCCCGGACGCGAGCAGCCGCACCCCCCAGGAGGTCTCCTCCCTCCTGTCGCGGTTCCAGGACGAGTGGACGTACTCCGTCGCCATCAACGACCTCTACTTCGCCGACGCCGCCCCGGCCCTGCGCGCGGCCGGCAGGCCGGGCGCCGGACCGCCCTTCAACATCGGCGCGGGCGACGGCGACCCCTCCGCCTTCCAGCGCATCAACAGCGAGCAGTTCCAGGCCGCCACCGTCCCCGAGCCGCTGTCCCAGCAGGGCTGGCAGATCGTCGACGAGTTCAACCGCGCGTTCGCCGGACGGCCCGCCAGCGGCTACGTCGCCCCGGTCCACGTCGCCACGGCCGACAACAGCAGCGGCGCCACGTCCTGGAACCCGTCCGGTTACCGCGAGGCGTACGAGAAGATCTGGCGCGGCTAGGGGGTGTCCGGGGCGGCCGATGTGAATCCGCCCACCCTCCCTTGACCCGGCAAGGAAGGTTTACCTAAGTTCTGCCACATGTCACAGTCCACGCCGCCCTCCGGTCCCAGCAACCCCGCCGGCCCGCGCCCGCCCGCTACCGGGCTGATCGACTTCACCGTCGACCTCACCTCCCAGGAGGTGCTCCGCCGGGCTCAGGTGATGGCCGCGCTGGGCCCGGACTGGGATCCGATCGAGGTGCTCCGCGGCGAGGAAGCGGCGTACGACCTGCTGTACTCCGGCCTCGACGAGCAGCAGCAGCGCCTGTACGACGACCTGGTCACGGCCGGTGTGCTCCCCCGGCGCGGGAGCGGCCATGCTGCCCCTTGACCCGCAGGCCGACCTCGGGCGCCGCGCCTGGGTGCCCTGCCCCAACTGCCTCGACACCCGCGAGTGCGCTCCGTGCGGGGAGGGCCGGCACTGCTCCGAGCACTGGCGCTACATGCTGTCCAGCACCGGAAGCCTGCTCCACCTCCAGTGCCCGGGCTGCACCCACGTCTGGGTGCACGAGACCGGTTTCGGGGCGACCCGCTCGGTGTGGAGCCGCATCACCAGCGGCCTGCCGCGACGCTGAGACGCCACCTCGCCCGTGCGGGAATCCCCGCGCGGGCGGAACCGGCCTCCGGTCACGCATCAGGGTGGTACGCCCGCACGCCGCCTTGTTCTGCGGTCCGCGCCGTGGCAGCGTCGCATGTCCTTGATCTACAGCAGAGGAGACGGCCCCGTGCCCGAGGACCTGGCCACCGGCATCATCCGGCAACTGGAAGAGACCGTCGCCTCGACCGCCCTGCCGGAACACACGCTCGGGTTGCTCCGCGTGTCCCTCAGCCAGGCCCGGGCGGCAAAGGCGGCGGGCCACGACCAAGAAGCCATCACCATCGCCAACCAGGCCCTCCAGACCGCGGAGAACGCCTCGGAGGACCGATAGCTCCTGGTGAGCCCCACCGGCGTGTGGCCGGTCAGTGCGGAAGCTCGACCGACACGTGCGGGGCCAGCGCCCGGAGGAAGTCCGCCGCGTCGAACATCGCGCCGGCCGAGGCGACGCCCGTCCTCCGTGTCCGTCCGGCCAGGATGCGCTGGACGGCCTCCACCGCCAGCGGCGCGGTGACCGCGTAGATGTCCTGGCCGCGGGCCGTGGCACGGCGCTCGACGTCACCCGTGCGGACCAGGACGTCGACGACGAACGTCTGGTCCGACCGTCCCAGGCCGTCGACCGGCTCCGGGGCCGGCGTGTCCTCGTCGGCGAGGTCGCCGGCGGCTTCCACGCTCATGTGGGTGTGGACCGCGGGCACGGCCAGGTGGCTGGGAACCGTGACGACGTCGGCCATCGTGAAGTCCGCGATCACCGCTCGTCGCCCGAGAGGCTCCGGAAAGTCCCACTCCAGCTCTGACGCCCTGTCCTCGTGGTACTGCAGGGCGCCGTCCACGAACCGCACCCGGCGGCCCGCGCGGCGCTCATGGGACACCTGACCGGCCGCCCGGGTGCCCGCCGTGGGATGCCAGCTGGTCAACCCGTACGCGACGTGGACCTCGTCCGCAGTGGTCCGCTCTCCCATCGCCGCCGTCACCAGCAGATCGCCCAGCCCGCCGTAGAAGGCCATCGCCGGCACCACGGCGGTCTCCGCCTTCCGGGCTGCTTCCGCGTGGTCGGCGAACATCGAGACGTTCGCCTCGATCTCCGCCGCGACATCGACGTACGGGATCCCCGCGCGCAGGGCCGCCTCGACGACCGGGCCTCCCGTCACCGCGAACGGTCCGGCGCAGTTGATGACGGCCGCCGCGCCGGCGAGGGCCCGGTCCAGTGAGCCCGCGTCGTCCACGGTGGCCGGTCGCACCACCACACCCGGCCACTCGGCGGCCAGCACCTCCAACCGAGCCGCGTCCCGGCCGGAGATGACTGTGGCGAAGCCACGCCTGCGCAGTTCGGCGACGACGAAGCGACCCGTGTGCCCTGTCGCCCCGTAGACCACGACTGCAGCCGATGTACTCATGGTTCCCCCGCTCTCGGTGTGCTGATGAGCCCAGTCTCGCCGTAGCCGGAACCCGGCCGTGAGGGTCCGGAACGACATCACCCGTACACTTTCGGACATGCCCACTGTCGCGCTGCTGACCGCCGGTGACCTGCTGCACTTCGAGCTGGCCGTGGCGCACGAGATCTTCGGGAACCCTCCGCGCGAGGCCACGCGGGGCTGGTACGACGTGCTGCTCTGCGGAACCGGTCCGGCGCGGGTCGGCCCGTTCGTGGTCGAGCCCGACCACGGGCTGGAGGCCTTGGCCGGAGCCGACACCGTGATCGTGCCCGCGTGTGCCGACATCGACGATCTACCGCCGGCCGAGGTGATCGAAGCGGTGCGGGCGGCCCACGCCGCGGGTGCCCGGGTCGCTTCCCTGTGCACCGGTGCGTTCGTGCTCGGGGCCGCGGGCCTGCTGGACGGCCGACGGGCCACCACCCACTGGGCTCATGCCGCGGAGTTGAGCGCACGCCACCCGCGGGCCGTGGTCGACCCGGACGTGCTGTACACGGACAACGGCAGCGTGCTCACCGCCGCGGGCAAGGCCGCCGCCGTGGACCTCTGCCTGCACCTGATCCACCTCGACCACGGTGCCGCCGTCGCCAACTCCGTCGCCCGGCGCCTGGTCATGCCGCCGCACCGGCCCGGCGGTCAGGCCCAGTTCGTGGCCACGCCGGTGCACGTCGCCGGCGACCACACGCTCGCCCAGCTGCTCGCCTGGGTCCAGCAGCGGCTGGACCGGCCGCTGACGGTGACCGACATGGCACGGAAGGCGAACACCAGCCCGCGCAATCTCGGACGGCAGTTCCACTCGGTGATCGGGCAGACGCCCATCCAGTGGCTCATCACCCAGCGAGTACGCCGCGCCCAGGAGCTGCTGGAAGCCACCGACGAGACGATCGAGGCCATCGCCCTGGCCACCGGCATGGGTACCGCCACGACCCTCCGGCGCCAGTTCAAACGGGTCGTCGGCGTCGCTCCCGACAGCTACCGCCGGGCGTTCCACCACACGAAGCCGGTCTGACCGGTACGGGCGCGCCGGAGGGGCGGGTCACGTCCGGCCCTGGGCAATTCCCGCGGCATGTGGCCCGCCGACCTCCTACGATCACCGGATGACTGATCCCCTCTACCCGGCCAAGCCCCGTCCCGGAGACACGGTTGCGGTGCTGTCCCCCTCATCCGGTCTGCCTGGTCTCATACCCCTGCCCTACGAGTTGGGGGTACGCAGGCTCCAGGACGACTTCGGGCTGAGGGCCGTGGAGTATCCGACGACCCGGAAGATGGGTGCGACGCCCGGGGAACGGGCCGCGGACATCCACGCGGCCTTCGCGGATCCCGAGATCAAGGCAGTGATCGCCAGTATCGGCGGCGACGACCAGATCACCGTACTCCCGCACCTCGACCCAGATCTTCTCCGCGCCCACCCCAAGCCGTTCTTCGGCTACAGCGACAACACCAACCTGCTGCTGTTCCTGCGGAACCTGGGCATCGTCGGCTACCACGGCGGCTCGGTCATGGTCGAGCTCGGACGGCCCGGCGCGATGCACCCGTTGACCGCGGACTCCTTCCGGGCGGCGTTGTTCACCTCGGGCGAGTACGAGCTCACTCCGTCGCGCAGCTGCCGGGACGTCGACCGCCCCTGGGACGACCCGCACTCCTTCGAGTCGGAACCGGAGATGGAACGCGCCGACGGCTGGTCCTGGCACAATGCCGACCGGGTGGTCGAGGGAATCGGCTGGGGCGGCAACCTGGAGATCATCTCCTGGCTTCTGATGGCCGACCGCGTGGTGCAGCCGGCTGACACCCATGCCCGCAGCGTGCTCTTCCTGGAGACCTCCGAGGAGATGCCGCGCGCCGAGGAGGTCTACCGGATCCTCCGGAACATGGGCGAACGCGGGCTGCTGCAACAGTTCCCGGCGCTGCTGATGGGCAGGGCCAAGAGCTGGTCGTTCGAGAACCGGTTCGATGCCGGCGAGAAGGTCCGCTTCCGCCGGCAGCAGCGCGAGGCAGTCCTTCGGGCCCTCCGGGAGTACGCCCCCGAGACCATGGTCGTGTTCGACGTCGACCTCGGCCATACCGACCCGCAACTCGTGGTACCCGTCGGAGGACGGATCCGGGTGGACGGGCCGGCACGGCGGATCGTGGTGACCTACTGAACCGTGCGGGGGCGGTGTCCGAAGCCGAGTCCGTGCCTCCGGGCCTCGGCTTTCCCGCCCTTCGGCAGGACGCGGATCCGGCAGACGACCGGGGCGGCCCGACCGATCAGGATTCGAGAAGCACCGGCCCCCCGGCCGCGACTAGCGTGGGCGCCATGGAGGTCACCGGCCGGGAGATCGGGCCGACGGCCTCCGGACCTCCCGTTCGTCCTCACGACGGACGCCCCCCGACCGGAACCACGACTTCAGGAGTGACGATGACCAGCTCTTCCACGCAGGGGATCAAGACCGTTCTGCATCCCGTCTCCGACCTGGCGAAGGCCAAGGACGTGTACGCCGCCCTGCTCGGCGTACCGCCGCAGACCGACGAGTCCTACTACGTCGGCTTCGAGGCCGCGGGCCAGAACATCGGGCTGGTGCCGAGCGGTGGACCGCAGGGCATGGCCTCGCCGGTGGCCTACTGGCACGTGGAGGACATCGAGGCGAAGCTCGCCGAGGTGACCGCCGCGGGTGCCACCCTGAAGGAGCCCGCGCACGACGTCGGTGGCGGCCGTCTCGTGGCCACCGTCACCGACCCCGACGGCAACGTCCTCGGGCTGCTCCAGGACCGATGAGTACCGCCCGGCGCGCCGCACGGCCGGGGCCCGGAGGGCTCCAGGGGCCGAAGCGGATGAGAACGGGACGTACTGACTGAAGCCAGGTGGGGCCGAGCCGGGCGACGCCGACGGAGACCGCGCAGGGCGGCTCCGCGTAACGGATGGAGACACGATGAGCATGGCCACGAGGGCGGACGCGCAGTCGCCTGCGGTGCACGTTGCCGACAGCCACGACCTGATCCGCGTGCACGGCGCGCGCGAGAACAACCTCAAGGACGTCAGCATCGAGATCCCGAAGCGGCGGCTGACGGTGTTCACCGGTGTGTCCGGCTCGGGCAAGAGCTCGCTGGTCTTCGACACGATCGCCGCGGAGTCACAGCGGCTGATCAACGAGACCTACAGCGCCTTCGTGCAGGGCTTCATGCCCACCCTGGCGCGGCCCGAGGTCGACGTCCTCGACGGGCTGACCACCGTGATCACCGTCGACCAGCAGCGGATGGGGGCCGACCCCCGCTCCACGGTCGGCACCGCCACCGACGCCAACGCGATGCTGCGCATCCTCTTCAGCAGGCTCGGGACACCGCACATCGGCTCGCCCAAGGCGTTCTCCTTCAACGTCGCCTCGATCAGCGGAGCGGGCGCGGTCACCGTGGAGCGTGCCGGACAGAAGGTGAAGGAACGCCGCAGTTTCAGCATCACCGGCGGCATGTGTCCGCGCTGCGAGGGACGGGGCACGGTCACCGATCTCGACCTGACCCAGCTCTACGACGACTCGAAGTCGCTCTCCGAGGGTGCCATCACCGTTCCCGGCTACGCGGGGGGCGGCTGGAACTCCCGGCTCTACAGCGAGTCGGGCTACTTCGACCCGGACAAGGCGATCCGCAAGTACACCAAGAGGGAGCTCCACGACTTCCTGTACCGCGAGCCGACCCGGATGAAGATCGCGGGCATCAACATGACCTACGAAGGTCTGGTTCCGCGGATCCAGAAGTCGATGCTCGCCAAGGACAAGGAGGGCATGCAGCCGCACATCCGGGCGTTCGTGGACCGGGCGGTCACCTTCACCACCTGTCCCGAGTGCGACGGCACCCGGCTCAGCGAGGGGGCCCGGTCGTCGAAGATCAAGGGGATCAGCATCGCCGATGCCTGCGCGATGCAGATCAGCGACCTGGCCGAATGGGTCCGCGGTCTCGACGAGCCCTCGGTGGCGCCGCTGCTCGACGCGCTGCGGCACACCCTCGACTCGTTCACGGAGATCGGTCTCGGCTACCTCGCACTCGACCGGCCGGCGGGCACGCTGTCGGGCGGCGAGGCGCAGCGCGTCAAGATGATCCGCCACCTCGGCTCTTCGCTCACCGACGTCACGTACGTCTTCGACGAGCCCACCACGGGCCTGCACCCGCATGACATCCAGCGGATGAACGACCTGCTGCTGCGGCTGCGGGACAAGGGCAACACCGTGCTCGTCGTGGAGCACAAGCCGCAGACGATCGCGATCGCCGACCACGTCGTCGACCTCGGACCGGGCGCCGGTCAGGCGGGCGGCACCGTCTGCTTCGAGGGCACCGTCGCGGGGCTGCGGGCGGGCAGCACCATCACGGGCCGCCATCTCGACGACCGGGCCGCCGTGAAGGAGAAGGTGCGGGCGTCCACCGGCACGCTGGAGATCCGCGGCGCGACCGCGCACAACCTGCGCGAGGTCGACGTGGACGTCCCGCTGGGCGTGCTCTGCGTCGTGACCGGGGTCGCCGGCTCCGGCAAGAGCTCGCTCGTGCACGGCTCGCTGCCCCAACGGTCGGGGGCGGTCGGCGGAGGGGTGGTGTCGGTCGACCAGGCCCCGATCCGCGGCTCGCGACGGAGCAACCCGGCGACGTACACCGGACTGCTCGACCCGATCCGCAAGGCTTTCGCGAAGGCCAACGGCGTGAAGCCGGCGCTCTTCAGCGCCAACTCCGAGGGTGCCTGCCCCAACTGCAACGGCGCCGGCGTCATCTACACCGACCTGGCGATGATGGCCGGGGTCGCCACCACGTGCGAGGAGTGCGAAGGCAAGAGGTTCGACGCCTCGGTGCTGGAGTACCGGCTCGGCGGCCGCGACATCAGCGAGGTGCTCGCGATGTCGGTGACCGAGGCCGAGGGGTTCTTCGGCGACGGCGAGGCGCGCACGCCGGCCGCGCACAGGATCCTGGAACGGCTCGCCGACGTCGGGCTCGGCTACCTGAGCCTCGGCCAGCCGCTGACCACCCTGTCCGGCGGCGAGCGGCAGCGGCTCAAGCTGGCCACGCACATGGCCGACAAGGGGGGTGTCTACGTCCTCGACGAGCCGACCACCGGCCTCCACCTCGCCGACGTGGAGCAGTTGCTCGCCCTGCTCGACCGGATCGTCGACTCCGGCAAGTCCGTCATCGTCGTCGAGCACCACCCGGCGGTCATGGCGCACGCCGACTGGATCATCGACCTCGGACCCGGCGCCGGTCACGACGGCGGCCGGATCGTCTTCGAGGGCACTCCCGCCGACCTCGTCGCCGCCCGCTCCACCCTCACCGGTGAGCACCTCGCGGCCTTCGTCGGCGCCTGACCGCCGGCGGGCCGGGCGACCGGACGGAGCGGCTACTTGGGACGGGTGGTGCCGGGAAGGCAGGCCACCTTCGGGTTGTACGTCTCGTACCTGCCCAGGGGGTTCTTCTTCCAGAGCCACAGGTGCAGGGCGTAGTGGACGGGCTGGCCCGGGAAGTTGCCGGGCCGCGGGCCGGTGAAGGGGGTGTCGAACAAGGTGGGCCGGTCGTCGTCGGTCGCCGTGTTCTGGTCACGGTCGTAGACCAGCCACTGGACCCCGACGAGGCGCTTGCCACCGCGCCCGTCGTCCTCGTAGAAGAGGGCGGCGGGCTTCGCCGGGTCGAGGGAGTTGTCGTACGCGTGGTTGAAGTGCGGGTAGCCGAGCGCCCCCTGTCCCGCCCGGTTCACCACGCAGTACTTGTCCGGCACGTAGCCCGCCCTCACCGCGTTGGCGTGCAGCTGGTACGCGGCCGTCGCCTCGTACGTGGCGGCGGTCGCGGCCGCGGCGTCGCCGGGACCGGCTTCGGCCGCGGGGGCGGCGACGAGCGCCAGGGTCAGCGAGGCGGCGATCGTGAGGACCGGGGCGAGACGTCGGACCATGCGCGGACTCCTTGCGGTGGGGCTCCCCGGGCGGGCTCCTCGGGGGCGGGCTGACTTCACGAGCAGACTGTCCCCCGATCCGTCGGCCCGCCACACGGCCCGGCAGGTCGGCTGACCGCCGGTCGGGTGAGGGCGGGCCGTGCCCTGCGGACCGAGTCGGTGCGGTCGTCCGCCGGGCCCGCCGAGCCCCCTGCGGATCCGGCCCGGGCAGCCCGGGGCGCCGACGTACGGCGGGACCGGCTCACTCCATCGAGCCACGGGGGGTTTCACGCCGAGCTCCCGCAGGGAACCCGTGTGTCCGCAGAACTCGAGTGTCACGGAGGGTGCGGAACATGACGCAGGAGAACGCGGCACCGAACAGCGGCGGAGGGCTGCACGACCTCGTGTCGGCGGTGTCCAGGGGCGCGCCGGAATACCGGGCGTGCCCCCATCCCGTCTACGCCGCGCTGCGCGAGCGGGCCCCGGTGTGCCTGCTGAAGCCTCCGCACGGGGTCGACACCTACCTCATCACCCGCTACGAAGACGCCCGGGACGCCCTGTCGGACCCGCGTTTCAGCAAGGACATGCGCGGGGCCATCGACACGTACCACGCCGTGTACGGCAGCTTCTTCGACGCGCTGGACGACAACGTGCTGTTCTCGGACCCGCCCCGGCACACCCGGCTGCGCCGGGTTCTGCGGAGCGGCTTCACCCCCCGGCGGGTGGAGGAAATGCGGCCGAAGATCACCGCGATCGCCGAGAGCCTCCTCCATGAGTGCAGGAAGAGCGTTCCGGTCGACCTGATGTCGTCGTTCGCGTTCCCGCTCCCCATCGCGGTCCTGTGCGACCTGATGGGCATCCCCGAGGGGGACCGTCCCGAACTCCTGGCCCACTTCGCGGTGGTGACGCGCGCCAGGTTCGATCCCCGGATGGGGGCGGAGCTGCAGGCGGCCGAGGAGTGGCTGCGGGACCGGCTGGCGCAGCTCATCTCGTACACGCGCGCCCATCCGTCGGATTCGTTCCTCAGCGACCTCATCCAGGCGGACGAGGGACTGGACGACGCGGAACTGATCTCCTCGCTGTGGGTCCTCTTCTTCGCCGGCCACAAGACCACCGCGTTCCAGATCGGCAATTCCGTGCTGGATCTGCTGCTCCATCCGGATCAGTTGGAGAAGCTCCGGAAGGATCCGCTGCTGATTCCGCGGGCGGTCGAGGAGATCGTACGGTTCGAGGGGTCCGTGGAGACGTCGACCTTCCGGTACGCGACGCAGGACGCGGAGATCCGGGGAACGGTGATCCCCAAGGGTTCCCTCGTCCAGATCGCCATCTCCTCGGCGAACCGCGACCCCGAGAAGTTCGACGCGCCCGACGACCTGGACGTGACGCGCGAGGGACTCCAGGGCACGCACCTCGGCTTCGGCCACGGCACCCACTACTGTCTGGGCGCTCCGCTGGCGCGGCTCGAACTCGAAGTCGCGCTCTCCTGCCTGCTGCGCGAGTTCCCGGAGATGGAACTCGCGGACAAGGAGGCGGCGAACGGTGGGGCATGGCTCACGGGACCGATGGCGGCGTTCCGGGGGCTGCAGGAACTCCCGCTCGTCCTGGAGCCGTCCCGGCGGCCGGCCGGCCGCCCGGCCCCGGCGGCCGTGGCCACGGTGACGCCCTCCGCCTCCGCGTCTTCCGTGACCTCCGTGACTCCGTGAGCCCCGGAAACTGACCGACTGACCCGACTGACCAACTGGCGCAGACCCGACGGACGGTGGATTTGGCATGACGGATTCCGCGAGCACCTCCAGGACCAGTCTTCTCGGAACGCCGGCGGACGAACCGCTGATCTCCGCTGCAGGCGCCGAAGGAGGCGTCGGTCTCGCCCGGGACCCTTCCGCTCCGGACCTGAGCGAATCGCACGCGGCGCCGTCGAAGATCGACATGCACCATCACTTCTGCGCACCGCAATGGCGTGAGTGGGCCGCCCGTCACGGGCTGGTCAATCCGGAGAGACTGCCGCCGTGGTCGCGGCTCGACATCGACGCGGCGATCGGCTTCATGGACCGGGCGGGCATCACGACAGCCGTCCTCAAGCCCATGCTGCCGGCGCGCTACCACTCTTCGGCACAGCTGCGTGAAGCGATCAACATCACGCTGCAGTCGGCTCTGGAGGTGGCGGCGTCGCATCCGGGACGGTTCTCCTTCTACGTGCCGCTGTTCCTCGATGACCCCGACGCGTCGTCCTGGGCCGTACGCCGCGGGCTCGGCCGGCTCGGCGCCGTCGGGGTGAACGTGACGGCCAACTACGGAGGCGTCTACCTGGGCGACCCCGTGTACGACCGCGTGTTCCACGAGTTGAACGACGCCTCCGCCGTGGTCGACACCCATCCGCACAATCTCCCGGACGGTGCGCCCGGAGCAGTGACCGTTCCGGGCATCCCGAACTTCATGTGCGACTTCCTGCTGGACACGACGCGGGCCGCGGTCAACATGATCGCCCACAGGACCCTCGACCGGTTCCCGGACATTTCCGTCATCCTGCCGCACGCCGGCGGCTTCCTGCCGTACATCGCGGGGCGCCTGGAGGCTCTCGGACGGTTCTGCGACCCGCCGCTCGAACCCGCCGCGGTACGCGACCACCTGCGGCGCTTCTACTACGACACGGCGGGCCCCATGGCCGGCGCGGCAACCCTCCTCGACCACGTGCCCGCCGAGCACCTCCTCTTCGGCACGGACTGGCCCGCCGCTCCCGCCGACACCGTCACGAAATGTGCGATCCCCGCCCTGGAGGCGGACTCCGCCTTCACTCCGGGGCAGCTGAAGGGGATCTACCACGACAACGCGCGGCGCCTGATTCCGCAGTTGGCGAGCGTCTGACTGCCACGGGCTCCGCCCCGGCCACGGGCCCCGACGCAGGCCACCGATCCCCGGTCCCCGCATCAGCGGCGGAGGGAACCCGGGTACGCGGCCACGTACTCCCCCGCCGACCGCAGGGCCTGGTGGGCGGTGCGCCGGCCCATCAGGACGCACAGCGTGTAGGCCGCGTCGTCCAGCCCCTGCCGGGCCTCGGCATCGACCGGATCCGCCCGGAGCCGGGCCCGGGAGGCACGGAAACGATCCAGCACCTCGGTCACCCGGCCGAGGTCGGGCAACAGCGCGCACGAGGGTTCTCCTGCGGGTGCCCGCGCCGATTCCACCGCCAGCCGCAGCGCACGCTCGATCCGCCTCGGCGGCTGCCCGCCCCGCGAACGCTCCACCAGCGCCGCGACCACCTGCCGCGTCGTGACGGCGGCCATGCTCGCGGCCGCGTCGAGGATCTCCCCCGCCGCCGAGGCGGTGCAGGGGGTCGACGCCATGAGGATCCCCAGTGCCCACACCCTCGTCGGCTGCTCGACGGCAGGCCTCACGGGATTTCGGCCAGCATCCGCGCATACTCCCACCGCGTCAGGTGGCCACTGCTCGGAAGCAGCAGGAAGCGTCACGTGCCATCTCCTCGTCCTGGACCGGGTCCGTGCTGGCAAGCAGTATGGGAGCTGCGCACGCACCAGGAGGACGCGGCACACCCACGCAGCGTGTCGTGTCGCCCGGAGAGTGATGCCGCCCCGAGCCGCCGGGCGCTCCTCGGCGGCTCCTTCCGGGTGAACGGGCAGCGCGGCGCAGTGCGGCCGACGCCCGCGCCGGACGCCCTGGGCGAGGATGCGGCCGGGCCGGGGCTCGCGCGGCTGCCGGCCACCGTGCGCCGCACTCCGCTCCGCCGACCCGAGTCGGCCCGTCGGGGGCCCGCCCCGGGGCGGGCC
>NZ_JBHJTK010000004.1:240521-300484 GCF_042267665.1 Streptomyces sp. NPDC056224 | reverse complement strand
GCGGGGGGGGGGGCGCGCGCGCGGGCCCCCCCCCGCCGGCCCCCCCCCGCGCCCCCCCCCGGCGGGGGGGGCGGGCGCCCCCCCCGCGCCCCCCCCCCCCCGACGGGGTGGCGGCGCGTGTGCCGGGGCCGACAGGGAAGGGGCAGGGGTATGACCCGGACAATGGCCCCGCTACGGCAATTCGTACAGCGGCGACAGGAGCCCGCCGTCACCCAGGCGCTCCGCTCCACCGCCGCCGCAGTCGTCTCGTACGTCGTCGCGCTCCAGCTCAGCAGCGAGCCGGCGCCTCTCACCGCGCCGCTCACGGCGCTGCTCGTGGTGCAGGTGACGCTCTACACCACGCTCACCACCGGGGTCCGCCGCGTCAACTCCGTTGTCGCCGGAGTCGTCATCGCGATCGGCTTCAGCGCCCTGGTGGGGCTGACCTGGTGGAGTCTGGGCCTGATCATCCTGGCCTCGCTCGTCATCGGCCGCGTGGTGAAGGCGGGCGAGTTCGTCCCGGAGGTCGCGATCAGCGCCATGCTGGTCCTGGGCGTGACCAGAGTGGCGGACACCGCGTGGGACCGGGTGCTGGAGACGCTGATCGGCGCCGCGGTCGGCCTTCTCTTCAACGTCCTGTTCGTTCCGCCCGTGTGGGTGCAGCCCGCCAGTGACGCCATCACCGACCTCGCCGCGCGCATGCGTACCCTGCTCCAGCACATCGGCGGCGAACTGGGCGGCAGCACGACGGTGGCGGAGGCGGCCGCCCGGCTGCACGAGGCGCGCCGCCTCGACAACGACATCACCCAGGTCGACGCCGCCCTCAGGCAGGCGGAGGACAGTCTGCGCCTGAATCCCCGCGTCCGCGAGGGCGCCCTCTTCAGTCTGGTGCTGCGCACCGGGCTCGACACACTGGAGATCTGCGCGGTCGTCCTGCGCGTGACCTGCCGGACCCTCACCGACCTCGCCAAGGTGCGGGTGGAGCAGCCCCTTCTGCCGCCGGCCATCAGCGGCGCCCTGCGGGACCTGTACGGCCACATGGCCATGGCCGTGGAGGCCTTCGCCGAGCTGATCACGGCGCAGGTCAGCGCCAACGCCGAGGAGGCCGAGGCCCGGCTGACCAAGGAGCTGGGCACGGCGCGCGCCAGCCGCGAGCACCTGGCGGAACTCCTGCTGGAGCAGGTCCGCGACCATCCCGGGGAATGGCAGCTGCACGGGGCGCTGCTCGCCGAAGCGGACCGGGTGCTGGACGAGCTCGGGGTCGACAAGCGATCCGAACGGCTCCTGGAGGAGCTCGACCGGCACGCCCGCGAGCAGCGGGAGCGCTTTCCGCGCCTGCACCGGATGGCCGAGCGCCTGGGCCGGGAGCCGAACCGGTTCGAGGGCGGTTCGGGTGGATAGTGGCCGCCCGCTCCGCTGCGTTCTTCGTGCGCCGAGTTTCCGGACCCGGCCGCGGAACTCGTCGCCGACGCCGGATGCACCGCGCCTGCCCGGGCGTCGCAGGCCGGAATGCCGATGGAAGGCCGCCGTGACACGCTGAAGTCGGGGGATACAGCCGGTCCCGGCCTGCCGGGCCGGCTCCGCGACCCATGGAGACCGAAAATGGCCAGTGACGCCAGCAGAGCCCACGCCAGCGACGCACACCCGAGTCCCTGGCACGCGCCCACATCCGGCACCACCGTCGTAGCCGCATCCTTCATGATCTTCGGCGGGGCGATGGCGATCTTCGAGGGGATCTCGGCCATCGCCAAGGACGACGTGTTCCTCGCGACGCGCCACTACGTGTTCGAGTTCAGCCTGGCGGGCTGGGGCTGGGTACACCTCATTCTGGGCATCGTCATCGTCCTCGCCGGCTGCGCCGTGCTCAGCGGAGCCCTGTGGGCGCGCTACTTCGGCGTCTTCGTCGCCGGACTGGGCGCGATCGCCAACTTCCTGTGGATCCCGTACTACCCCTTGTGGGCCTTGGTCCTGGTCGCCGTCAACCTCTTCGTCGTCTGGGCGCTGTGCCACGGCATGCACCGCGAAGCGGACGCGGGCCGGACCGCCTGATCCGGCCGGCGCGCTGCTCCGTACGGCAGTGCCACCGCTCGTTCCCCTTCAGGGCAGACGTGCCTGAGCCGCGCCGCGCCGCTTGCTTCGGCGGCGCAGGACGGCCGCCCCGGCGAGGCCCGCCGCGACGACGAACACGGCCGACGCGACGTAGCCCGTGTGCGTACTCGTGCGGGGGCGCTCCGGAACGGTGGCGCGAGCCGTGACGGCGCGCACCACCGCGGGGGACGCCGGAGGGGCCAGGGATCCGACCGGATCCACACGTCCCGCGGCGTCGAATCCCCAGTCCAGCAGGGACCAGGCTTCCTCGTACACCGCGTTTCCGCCGCCCCGCTGAGGGTTCATCACGGTCACCAGCAGGGTGCGTCCGCCCCGGCGGGCGGCGGCGATCAGCGTGTAGCCCGCCTGGGAGGTGTAGCCGTTCTTGACACCGACGATCCCGGGGTACCGGCCCACCCCGTCTTCGCCGGTCACCAACCGGTTGGTGTTCTCGATGCCGAACGTCCAGGTGGGACTGCCGTCGCTGTGGGTGCCGCCGGGAAAGCGGGCGTCGGCGGTCGCGGCGTACGCGGCGAAGGCGGGGTCCGCGAGGCCCGTACGGCCGAAGACCGCGAGATCGTAGGCCGAGGATGCCTGGCCGTCCGCGTCGTAGCCGTCCGGGGAGACCACGGTGGTGTCCCGTGCGCCCAATGCGCGCGCCTTGGCCTGCATCTGCGCCGCCGTGACGTCCCAGCCGCCGTTCATCTCGGCCAGTACGTGCACGGCATCGTTACCCGAGCTGAGGAAGACGCCCCGCCACAGGTCCGCCACCCGGTAGGTGTGGTCTGCGGAAACACCCACCACACTGCTCCCCTCCGCCACTTCGTCCAGCTCGGCCTCGGTGACCGTGTGCCGGCTGGAGGCGGGGAGACGGGGCAGCGCGGTGAGGGCGAAGAGGGTCTTGAGGGTGCTGGCCGGGGGCAGCGGGCGGTGTGCGTCGTGGGCCGCGAGCACCTCGCCCGTACGGACGTCCGCGACCAGCCACGACAGGGCCGAGACGTCGTCGGGCAGTTCGGGCGCCCCCTGCCGTGCCCGCACATGGGTCCCGGAGCGGTGCAACAGCGACGCGCCCACGGACGGGGCGGGTCGTGGCGGCAGCGGATCGGCTCGCGGGAGGCCCGTGGCCGTCGGTGCGAGGAGGACCGACGCTCCGACGGCGAGGGCTGCCACGCCGGAGCCGGTTCTGCGACCAGAGGATCTGATGCTCATTCAGCCAGCGTAGGAACGTATCGGGCCGCCCGCAGTGCCGGGTGAGCCGACCGTGCGGTGGGCCAGGCCCCGGTACGGCGTCATCGGGCCTTCGTGACCGCCGGAAGGAATTCGCCCGCGAGCGTGCGGTGCCACCACGTCCGGCTGCTCCGGAGCTCGCGCCGGCCGGTGAACTCGTAGCGGTAGAGGCGTGCGCGGATGCAGGCGGGCGGGGAGGTGGGGAAGGGGTTGCCGCGCAGGAGTCCGAGGGTGGCCGGGTCGTTGTCCAGGAGCTTTCCGATGAACGCTCCGAACCAGGGCGCCGCGTAGGCGGGCGAGAGGGCGGCGAACCACATGAGCCAGTCCAGGCGGAGGTGGTACGGGGCGACCTGCGGTGGGAGGCGGCGTACGTCGCCGGGTTTGCCCTTGAAGCGGTACTCCTTCCACACCGTGTCGTCGGTGATCTCCTGCTCGTCGGTGCCCTCGATCACCACTTCGTGGCGGACCCGGCCGACGGAGCCGAAGGCTCCGTAGGTGTTGACCAGGTGGAGCGGGTTGAAGGAGGCGTTCATCACCTGGTGCCGGGAGAGCAGGTTGCGGACCGGCCAGTAGCTGAGCACGGCCACGACAAGGGTGACGGCCAGCACGGTGCCCTCGTACCAGGCGGGCGGGGCGGCCTGCGCCGCGTGGCCGGGCAGCGGCAGGACCGCGGCGGCCCGCCCGCCGTCGATCGCGGTGAGGGCGAGCAGCAGGGCCAGCCAGTTGAGCCAGGCGAAGTTGCCGGATGCCACGAGCCACAGCTGCGTGACGACGATGACCCCGGCGGCCACGCTCGCGACGGGTTGCGGCGCGAACAGGGCCAGGGGGGCTCCGAGCTGGGCGAAGTGGTTCGCGGCGGTCTCCACCCGGTGCAGCGGTCTGGGCAGGTGGTGGAAGAACCAGCTGAGGGGGCTCGGCATCGGCTGGGTCTCGTGGTGGTAGTACAGGCAGGTCAGGTCGCGCCAGCACGGGTCGCCGCGCAGTTTGATCAGCCCCGCGCCGAACTCCAGACGGAACAGCAGCCAGCGCAGCATCCACAGCACCAGGACCGGGGGCCCGGTCCTGGCGTTGCCCAGGAAGATCGCCAGGAAGCCGGCTTCCAGGAGCAGCGATTCCCACATGAAGGCGTACCAGGTCTGACCGACATTGACGATCGACAGGTACAGCGCCCATACGAGTGCCCACAGGAGCATCGACGCCCACAGCGGCACGAGGTCTGCCGCGCCCGCCACCAGGGCCGCGGACAGGGCCGTGCCCGTCCAGGCGACGGTCGCGAAGAACCGGTCGGAGTAGTGGAAGTGGAAGATGCTGGGCGAGTGGCGCAGGGGTACCGCCGCCACGAACCGCGGCACCGGGAGCAGCCCCCGCTCGCCGATGAGCGCCCGGAACTGGTTGGCGGAGCTGAGGAAGGCGACGAAGTACAGGGCTGCCAGCCCGCGCTGGAAGACCAGCCTGCCCAGCCAGTACGTGTCATCGGTGAACCACTCCACAGCAGCCCTCCTGTCACGGCCCCTGCCCTCGGACCGCAGCGGTCATTCGGCGGACGCCGCCGGTCGCGCTCCAGCTGTGCAGCGGCCCGTGCGGGCCCGGTCGGGCGGCTCGCCGACCGCGACCCGGGCCGGGCGCGGGAGGTGCTGCCCGACAGGTGCTGCCCGACGCGGTAGCCGGGGCGCGGCACCGTGGTGCAGGTCGGCCGGTCGACCTCTCATCCCGTGCCTCCCCTCGCGTTGTCGTCGTCGACGATCTCCGCGTCGACGACGTCCTCGTCCGGGCCGGAGGGCCCGGCGTCGGCAGCGGGCCCGCCGCCGCCCGCGGCTCCTTGGGCGGCGGCGTACAGAGCGGTGCCGATCTTCTGCGCGGCCGCGGCCGCCTTGTCGGTCGCCGCGCGGACGGCGGTGGTGTCCTCGCCCTTGAGCTTCTCCTTCAGCTCGGCGACGGCGGCCTCGACCTCGGTCTTGAGGTCGGCCGGGATCTTGGCCGCGTTGTCCCGCAGCAGCCGCTCGGTCTGGTGGACGAGCTGTTCGGCGCTGTTGCGGGTCTCGGCGGCTTCCTTGCGGCGCCGGTCCTCCTCGGCGTGCTGCTCGGCCTCGCGGACCATCCGCTGGATGTCGTCCTTCGGCAGTGAGGAGCCGCCGGTGACGGTCATCTTCTGCTCCTTGCCCGTGCCGAGGTCCTTGGCCGTGACGTGCATGATGCCGTTCGCGTCGATGTCGAAGGAGACCTCGATCTGCGGGACGCCGCGCGGGGCCGGCGGCAGGCCGGTCAGCTCGAACATGCCGAGCTTCTTGTTGTACGCCGCGATCTCGCGCTCGCCCTGGTAGACCTGGATCTGCACGGACGGCTGGTTGTCCTCGGCCGTCGTGAAGATCTCGGAGCGCTTGGTCGGGATGGTCGTGTTGCGCTCGATCAGCTTGGTCATGATGCCGCCCTTGGTCTCGATGCCCAGGGACAGCGGGGTCACGTCGAGGAGCAGGACGTCCTTGACCTCACCCTTGAGCACACCGGCCTGGAGGGTGGCGCCCATGGCGACGACCTCGTCCGGGTTGACGCCCTTGTGCGGGTCCTTGCCGGTCAGCTCCCTGACCAGTTCGGTCACGGCGGGCATGCGCGTCGAGCCGCCCACGAGGATGACGTGGTCGATGTCCGCAAGCTTGATCTTCGCGTCCTTGATCGCGTCGTGGAACGGGCCCTTGCAGCGCTCCAACAGGTCCGCGGTCAGCTGCTCGAACCCGGTGCGCGTGAGCTTCTCGTCCAGGTGCAGCGGGCCCTCGGCGGACGCCGTGATGTACGGCAGGTTGATCGAGGTCTCCGTGGAGGAGGACAGCTCGATCTTCGCTCGCTCGGCGGCCTCGCGCAGACGCTGGACCGCCATCTTGTCCTTGGAGAGGTCGATGCCGTAGCCGTTCCGGAACTGCTGCACGAGGTGGTCGACGATCCGCTGGTCCCAGTCGTCACCGCCGAGGTGCGTGTCACCGTTGGTGGCCTTGACCTCGACCAGTCCTTCGCCGATCTCCAGGAGCGACACGTCGAAGGTGCCGCCACCGAGGTCGAAGACGAGGATCGTCTGGTCGTTCCCCTTGTCCAGCCCGTACGCCAGGGCGGCCGCGGTCGGCTCGTTGATGATCCGCAGCACCTTCAGGCCCGCGATCTCGCCCGCCTCTTTGGTCGCGGTGCGCTGGGAGTCGTTGAAATAGGCGGGAACGGTGATGACCGCGTCCGTCACGTCCTCACCGAGATAGGCCTCGGCATCGCGCTTCAGTTTCTGCAGGACCCGCGCCGAAATCTCCTGGGCCGTGTACCGCTTGCCGTCGATGCCGCCGCTTTCCGGGAAACGCCAGTCCGTTTCGCCGATGTGCCGCTTGACCGACCGCGCGGTGCGGTCGACGTTCGTCACCGCCTGCCGCTTGGCCACCTCCCCCACCAGGACCTCCCCGCCCTTGCCGAAGGCCACCACGGAAGGGGTCGTCCTGTTTCCTTCGGTGTTCGCGATGACCGAGGGCTCGCCGCCTTCCAGAACCGCGACGACGGAGTTGGTCGTACCCAGGTCGATTCCTACTGCCCGTACCATCATCCGCTCCTCTCAGGCGCGACCCCTGAGCCCTGAGCCCTGAGCCCTGAGCCCCGGAGTACAGGGTGGCGATACCACCTGTATAGCTCGCATCAATAAACTTGACAAGAGTCCGCTCAAGTCAACTGCCGGGACGCGGCGCCGCACCCCGGGCGGCCCTTCCGCCAAACCTGCCGCACCCCTTCTTCCCCCCGTTGGCCTACCCCGGTTGGCCTCTTGGGAGGAAGGGCCCTCTCATGGACTTCAGGGCCGGCGTTCACCGACCGGCCGCCGACGGCAGAAGGGCACGCCCATGTACGAGATGCGCGCCGAGTCCACCCCTGGCGGATCCGAAATGCTGTGGCACGTGATAGCCAAGATCCCGGCCACCGGCACCCTGTGCGGGTACACCCTGGCGCCGGACCTGACCGTCACCGCGCTCCTGTCCGAGGGAGTGGCGGAACGCTACTGCGTCCCCTGTATGAGCGCCTTCCGGGCGGCCATGGAGAACCGCGTGCCGCCGGGTGCGGCAGAGCCGCCCTACGCCCTGGAGTCCTGAGGGCACCGCGCGGGCGGCTGCGTGGGTGTCGCACCGAACCATCACCCTCACCTCCGGGGCCCGCGCGGACCCCGCCCTCACGACCGCCTCCCCAAAACCCCTCCCCGAATATTGTCAAGATATCCCGATAAGGGGTATATCGGTCACATAGGGCGACGCGCCGCGAACGCTCGCGGACGCGACCGCGATCACGTCGGGAAGCGCCGGCCATCCGAGAGGGGGCGAGAACGAATGATCACGGGACTTGCACTGGAGCGAGTGGAGTTCACCTGTGGCCGGTGCTGGTACGAGTGGAGCATCGACTACGACGTCCAGCAGTACACGGATGATCAGGGCGGCATCTGGGAGTACTTCTCGCGCGACGGCATCGCCGTGCCCTCCCCGTACACCCCCGCGGGAGCCACACCCTGCCCGGCGTGCGGGCGCCACTGGGTCGGCCGCCTCCTGGCCCGCAGGCTCATTCCCGCAGCGCCGGGACCGGACCACACACCACGCCTGAGGATCACCGACGCGGCCGGTCACCGGCCCGAGCGGCAGGACGCCCGGCCGCTGGGCGCCACCGCACACGCCCAGCCGCGACAGCTCGAACCACCCCCGATTCCCAGCAGCTGACGAGACCGCCATGGCCGCGGCCATGACCCGGCGGCCCGCGTACGGCCGCCGGCGGCAGGAGGAGCCATGACCCGACAGGTGCACGAGGTGATGACCGAGCGCCCGGTGGCCGTCGAGAAGCAGACGTCACTGGCGGAAGCCGCACGCGTCATGCGCGACGCCGGCATCGGGGACGTCCTGGTGGTGGACGAGGGCCGGCTGCGCGGCATCCTGACCGACCGGGACCTCGTCATCCGCGCCATCGCCGAGAGCAGGGACCCCTCCGACACCACGGTGCAGTCCGTCTGCACCAATGAGCTGGTCACCGTCCGGCCCGACGACGGCGTCGACCACGCCGTCGATCTCATGCGCCGGCACGCGCTGCGGCGCCTGCCCGTGGAGACCGAGGACGGCGTGCTGGTCGGCGTCGTGACCCTCGGCGATCTGGCGGTCGAACAGGACCCGGCTTCCGCTCTCTCCGCGATCTCCGCCGCGGAACCCGACAACTGACATGCCCGCCCTCCCGTCCGGGCGGGCGTCCGGGCGGGCGGGCGAGGGCGGGCGGAGGCCTCGGCTGCAGGCCTCGGCCGAGGTCACAGGCGCAGGACGACCAGGGCGGTGTCGTCGGTGATGCCGACGGGCGGAAGGAGGTCGGCCAGCAGTGCGTCGGCCAGGCTGTCGGGCTCCAAGGTGAGGTGTCGTACGAGGGAATCGGCGAGCCTTCGCATACCCGTGTCGATGTCTTCGCGGCGGCGTTCGATGAGTCCGTCGGTGTAGAGGACGAGGACGGAGCCCTCGGTGAACGCGGTGTCCGCCTGGGGGCGGGCAATGTGTTCGGGGCGGGCACCCAGCGGGGGGTCGGTGGCCTGGTCGAGGAAGCTCACGGTGCCGTCGGGGGCGCAGAGTGCGGGCGGGGGGTGCCCGGCGCTGCTGTAGGTGAGGGTCCGGCTGTTCCAGTCGATGAAGACGGACACGGCGGTGGTGGATTCGCCGTCTTCGACGGAGCGGGCGTACAGGCCGAGGACCTCCAGGGCCCGCGCGGGGCCGCCGGCGACGCGCGAGGCGGCCGACAGCGCGCTGCGGAGCTGGCCCATCACGCCGGCCGCGCGCAGTCCGTGGCCCACGACGTCGCCCACGGCGATGGCCGTCCGGTTCTCGTCGGGCAGGTCGACGAGGTCGTACCAGTCGCCGCACACGTTCAGGGCGCCGGTGGCGGGCCGGTACCGCACGGCGGCCTGGTGGTGGCCGAGCGGGCGGGGCGCGGGCAGCATCGCCTCTTGGAGGTGGAGGGCCACTTCGCGTTCGCGGGCGTGGGCCTGGCGCAGACGTTCGTTGACCTCCTGGAGTTCCCGGGCGCGGGTGTAGAGCTCGGCTTCGAAGACCTGGGCGCGGGCACCGCCGCCGCCCCCGCTGCCCCCGCTGCCGCGGGCACCGCGGGCTCTGATGAGTTCGGTGACTTCTTCGACGCGGTGCAGCAGCAGGGCCACGGTGCCGTCGGGGGCGAAGACGGGGACGTTGACCGGGCTCCAGTACCGTTCCTCCCACTCCCCCGGCCGGTCGGAACTCTCCACGTCGTAGCGCTGCAGGGCCATCGAATCGCGTTCGCCGGTGGCCGCCACCCGCTGCAGGGAGGCGTTCAGGTTGCGCATGCCCGTCGCGGCCGGATCGTTCGGGTTGTCGGGGAAGACGTCGAACAGATAGCGGCCGATGACCTGCTCGCGGGTGCGCCCGGACATGATCAGGAACGCCTCGTTGGCATCCTGGTACATCAGGTCGGGGGTCAGTAGCGCGACGGCCCCGGGGAGGGCTCGGAAGACCGCCTTGTAGTCGGTTTCGGGTCTGTTCACGATCCACCTGCCCGCGCGCGAGACCGTTGGCACCTGCTGCTCTCACGATAGGCGCGGGAGCCGGAACGGGCCGGTCGCGGAGGTTCGTCCGGGCCGTTCGGCCCCGCTTCGGGGGTGATCGGCCCGGCACTCCGCGTGAGAGCGTGCCTCACCGCGAAGGCCCGGCACCTGGGGTGCCGGGCCATCGGCTGGCTACCGTCCGGTCTGGCCGCCGGCCAGCGGCCACTCCTTGTTGAGGGCGCCCAGCGGGATGCGGCGCTCGAAGACCGGCGTACCGAACAGGGACAGCTGGAGGTGGAGCTGTCCGCTCAGGTCGAAACCGCCGTACAGGGCCCAGGCACCGGATACCGAGGTCTTGCCGTCGGTGGAGGCGCTCGCCTTGACGTCGGCCTCGCCACGCAGGTACGGGGCGAAGTCGGCCGAGACGCCCACTGCGCCGTAGAGGCCGACGGAGGCCTCGGCGCCGAGGGCGCCCTTGACGCGCCCGGCGGCGGTGACGCTGGCCTTGACCGGCGAGCTCTGCACGGCCGACGTGCTGACCGGGGTCCAGCCCTTGCCCGACGCGTAGCTGCCGCCGACGCGGAAGTCACCCTTGACGTCCTGCTGCACGTCCAGGGTCACGCGGCCGTCGGCCTCCACCTGGACGTAGCAGGTCAGGTCCAGATTGACGACGACGGGCACCGGGCCCACCTGGATGACGGGGGCGCTGTGCAGTTTGGCGAACGGGATCCGCTTGGGCGAGCCGGTGCTGGCCGCGGCGCGGCCCTTGAGCTCCCACTGCGAGGACCAGTCACCGCTCATGCCGAGGAAGGCGGAGTTCGGACCGATGCCGCCGCCCGAGCTGCCGTCGTACGAGAACTCCACCTTGGGGGCGAGCTGGACGAAGCCGGACACCGAGGCTCCGGCCGAGACCGGGGCACCTTCGGTGGTGTCCACCGCGGCGTTCACGTCGAGGCGCAGGTTGCCGAGGGGCAGTTCCGCCCCCTTGGGCCCGAACTTCAGGCCCTGGCCCTTCGCCCAGGAGAAGGTGACGCCCTTCATCAGGGGCTCGACGGTGACCGCCGCCGGGTCGACCGGGACCTTGCCGTCGGCCTTGTCCTCCTTGAGGACGGAGGCCAGCGTCGTGGGAGCGGTCTTCACCTCGACGCCGCGGTCGGTCTTCCCGACGACCTCGGTCACCTTCGCGAGGAGGCCGTCGGGGGCGCCGGGCGCCGGTGCGCTGGCGATGACGTCGTCCACGGCGACGGGCTGGTCGGCGACCGGCTTGCCGGGCGACGGGGAGTGGCTCGGCGAACCGGGACGCTCCTGCGGGGGCGTGGATATGACGGCCCGTCCGCTCGCCTTGTCGTAGGAAGCGACCTTCAGCGAGGACTTCTCGGGCTGGCCCTTGCCGGATCGGGCACGGGCCACGGCCGTCGGCGTGGCCGACGCCTCGGGCGCCGCGGCCACTTCGAGCTGCTGGGTGCCGTCGGTCGTCGAGGCGGACGGGGTGGGCTTTCTCGCCTCGTCGGCGGCGCTGGTGTGAGCCGTGGAAGAGCAGCCGGTGGCGGCGAGGGCCAGTGCGGTCAGGCCGGGGAGCAGGAGGCGTCGGGCGAGCGTGCGCAAGGAGGTGTGACCTTCGGATTGGGGGGGAAGTGGTGTTACCCGTAGGTAACGTCAAGGTTGATCATGCCATGGGCACGCAACGGCAGTCACCTTGAGATCCGGCCAACTCGCGCCCAGCACAAGCCGGTTGAAGTTTCACCTACCTGTGTCCGCATCGCCGGCAGCCGGCCGGAGCGGGCCGTCGGCTGCCGGCCGGCGCAGGCTGCCGGTGAACTGGACGTGCGGCCGGGCGCGGCCCGGCCCGCGTTCCGCTCCGCCCCAGGGCCCTAGCCCCTCCCCCGCCGGGGATCCGCCCGTGTGACCATGGCCCGTCAGCACATCCGCACTTCACGGGGGGACCATGCGCACCCGCACCACCACCGCCACGACCGGCCTCGCCGCCGCGCTCGCGGCGCTGCTCGTACTGGCCGGCTGCACCGCACAGGGCGAGGGCCCGCGCGGGGCGGTGACATCCGGAGCGTCCGCGCCCGCGCCAGCCCCCACGGCCGCGCAGAGCACCGGATCCGGGTCCGACTCCGGGTACCAGGGGCCCCGGCCCCAGGATCAGAACCTGCTGGCGTGGACCGGCGATCCCAACGACGCGGGACACGTCACGGCCCAGTCGTCCGCCGGGGTCGGCGGGCGGGTCACCCTGGTGCGGATCGTCCTGAAGGAGCAGATCACCTGGTCGAACATCTGGCTGGGGCTGGCCGGCATCGATCCGAACGCCCAGCTCGCCAACTGCTACCTCGGCGTGTACGACGCCTCCGGGACCCTGGTCGCGGCGACCGCGGACATCTCGCCCCAGCTGATGACCGACGCGATCGCCAAGCCACTGCCCCTCGCCAAACCGTTCACGGCCGCCCCCGGCACCTACTTCATAGCCCTGCTCCTCAACGGCAACTGGGCCACCAACGGCCTCACGCTGAAGTCCACGGGGGCCGGCATCTCGGTCAATGCCGGTCTGACGCCGCCGAAGCTCCGGTACAGCACCGTCCTGACCGGTCAGACCTCGCTGCCGGCCACCGTGAACCTCGCCGAACAGTCCACCAGCACCATCAACACCGGCTGGGCCAGCCAGTGGTACGCCGTCTCCTGAGCCGACGGGCCGGTCCGCGCCGCCCGACGGGAACCCGGTCGACGCCGCGCGAGCGGACCAGGCGGGTGTACGCGTCCGTCCGGGCGGCGGGCGTCGGGTCATGCGGCGATGCGCAGCGTGTCAGGGGCCTATTGTGAGGATCGGGGCAGGGGCGGCGGCGGGCGTGGCGGCCTGGTCCTGCCGCGCCCGTCCACGGCCTCGACCTCGACCTCGACCCAGGACGCGATCAGCCGTCGCCGAATTCCCTGGCGACGTGCTCCAGCCGGAGCCGGTGCTTCTCCCACACCGACCGGTCACCCGGCGGCATGTTGTCGCTCCCCTCGCGCAGACCGACCGTCCCGTCGATGAGCTCCCTGACGATGTCGGCGTGCCCCGCGTGCCGGTGGGTCTCGGCGATCATGTGCACCAGGATCTGGTGCAGCGTCACCTCGCTCCGCTCCTGCGGCCACCACGCCACGTGGCCCGTCGCATCGAGCGCCAGCTCCGCGATCGTGGCGTCCGAGTGCTTCCACGACCGGTGGTACAGCCCGACGATCTGTTCGCGCGACTCGTCGGCACCGGCCCACATGTCCGCGGCGGGTTCGGCGTCGTCCGCGAACCAGGGCAGCGGCTCACCGGACGGGCGCCCGAACGTCTCCCCGAAGTAGCCCAGTTCCACACTGGCGACGTGCTTGACCAGCCCCAGCAGATTCGTTCCGGTCGGCGTCAGCGGACGCCGGATGTCGTACTCCGAGAGCCCGTCGAGCTTCCACAGCAGAGCCTCGCGGGCGACTTGCAGGTAACGGAGAAGGTCGGCCTTCGGCTTCGATTCGGTCATGCCGGGCAGTCTCCCACTCGGCACTGACAACGCGGCGGGGGTCCGCGCACGTCAGACGACCGGCGGCCGGCCGAGTCGGGTCAAGCGCCACACCGTGCGCCATTTCATCGGCTTGCGGGGACCGCCCGATGTGCGCATCCCTTCCACGAATCCGGCGGTCCACGACTTCAGCCCGGACAGGGAGCCGATTCGCACCAAGGTCAGGAGCGTCCATACGCCCAGGTACACCGGCATCAGGGGGAGGGGGAGGCGGCGCTTCGCCAGCCACACACGATTGCGCGCAGTGTTGCGGAAGTACACCTCGTGCCGGGCCGGGGAGGTCTTCGGATGCTGCAGTACGAGCTCGGGTTCGTAGAGGATCTTCCATCCGGCGTCGATCGCCCGCCAGGCCAGGTCGGTCTCCTCATGACCGAAGAAGAACTGCCCCGGCCAGAGGCCGATCGCGTCGAGCATCGGCACCGAGAGGGCGTGGCCGCCCCCGAGGAAGGAGGTCACCAGCCCCCGGCGCATGGGATCGCCGGCACGCAGCCGGGGCACCCAGCGTCGCTCGGTCTCTCCGAACTCGTCGGCCACGCGGAACGACACGATCCCGAGCGCGGGGTCAGCCAGATACAGCTGCTGCACCCTGCGGAACACGTCGTCGGCAATGAGCAGCCCGTCATCGTCCAGCTCGATGATGACGTCCACGTCGCCCGACTCGCACAGAAGACTCAGCCCGACGTTGCGGCCGCCGGGACAGCCCAGGTTCTCTTCGAGCGGGATCTTTGTCACGCCGGCCGGGACGTGGGTGAGAGGAGTCGCGTTTCCCACCAGGACGACCCGCACGGGCGGCGTGTCCTGCCGCATGACGGAAGCGATCAGAGCGTCGAGCTCCCGCGGGCGCGTGCCCATCGTGACGACGACGACTCCGATGCGTGGCAACGACATTGCGGTGAGCTCCTCGTCGGTGGCGCGGTCGTCACTCACTTGTCGAGTGGCCGACGCATTTCGGTGCGGACCTTCAGTGTGGTGCGCGCGACGCTTTCCAGGACGACGGACTGCGGTGTCTGACGGACGATCTCGGGCGTGATCACTGCCACCCAGGCTGCGGTGTTCGCGTCGCCCCAGGCACACATGGGCATCGTGGACTTCACGCCTTCATCGGTCACCACCAGGACCTGGCAGCGCACGGCCATCTCCGCACCGGCAGGGCGGACGTCCTTGGCCGGCACGGCGGTGGCGACGCCCTCCTCTTTGGTGGCCCCGGAGAGGAGCCCGTCCCGGGAGACATCGGTGTCCTTGAACTGGCCGTACAACCCGGTGACCGTGAGCGTCGTCCCGGCGGCAGAGGCGCCCTCGTACTGGGCGATCACGGGCTGGGAGTTGCGCGCGCCCCGGGCCTCGCGCGCCCGCTCCGAAGCCGCTTCCTCCTTCGCCTCCGCCGACTCGTCCGACTGCAGTTCGTACTGGCCGTCCAGCAGCGTCTTCGGGACCGTCAGCTTGTACTCGGCGGCGGGGAAGGACCCCGTGCCGGATGCGCCCGCGAGGCTTCGGGCTCCCGCTCCGACCCCTCCGAGGACCACCAGCGCGGCGACGACTATGCCCACCACGAGTCCGGTGCGGTTGCGGCGCGGCGGGGGCATCACCGGGTACGGGGCCGGATACGGCTGCGGATACGAATGCGGATGCGGATGCGGATGCGGATGCGGATACTGCGGCGGCTGACCATACGCGCCGGGCGAGCCCGGGACCGGCCCGTACGGCTGCTGCTGAGGCGGGAATTGCTGCCCGCCCCCCTGCGGAGGGAACGGCGGTCCGTACGGCGGCTGCGGAGTGGTCATGACGGCAAGTTACCAGTCCCGGAGGGGGCGACCGAATGCCGGGAGCGGCGAACGCCCGGCAAAGACACCTTTCTTGGTTCCATTCAGCACAGCGGCAGAATCGGTCCACTCAACCGAGGGGAATTCAAAGCACGCACGAAGGGAAGCTCTGTCCGGAGCCGCCGCAAACTCCCTGATCACGGCCATGGTTCTGCTGCAGGCCGGTCCCAGCCGGGGGGCGCCCGGCCGACGCGGTCGATTCGGAACCGCAGGAATTGCCCGGGCACGGATGCGAAGCCCCACGGCGGACACGCCACCGCGAAGACGTGCGACTGCACCGACCATCCGGGCGTCCGATGGAAGGGGAATTCGGACGGAACGATTCAGAGCGTCGGCAAAAGCCTGTGCACGGACCTTTATTCCCATGCCTAATTCACCGCGGTCACCCAGTACCGGTGCGTGCGGCGGCCGCGTCGACGTCGTCCTGGTTCGGAACGTCTCGAGGTCTGGGGCGAAGATGCGCCACCGCCCCTGCCCGGGAGCCGCGGCACACAAGGTCACCGGCCCTGTGGCCCACGGCAGAATGGCGGTCCAGGTCTTGCGCAGGGGGCACGAGGCCGGAGGACTTCACGGGGGTGCGTCGGTGGAACTCGGCTCGGTGCTCATCGCGGTGGCAGGCGTCGCAGGAACCCTCGGAGGAGCGCTGCTCACCCAGCGCGGCCTCGAACGGGCGAAACGCCGGGAGATAGAGCTGGTTCGCGGCCATGAAGAGGTCCGCGAGAGCCGTTCGCGCCGACGCGCCTGCTACGTGGAACTCAACCGTGATGCACGGCAGTTCACCACCGCACTCAACCGCCACTTGCACGTGCTCGGAGAACGCCGCGTGGAGGAGTCCGACAGCCGGGCACTCGAAGAGGCGAAGAACGCCCACCGCGATCGGTATTCCGAGGCGCAGATGACCGCTTCCGACGACGTACTCATGCGGGCGAGCATCGTCAACCAGGCCCTGACCACGGTCTACGGCCAGGTCAAACGCCTCGAACGCGGTGCCCCCGGACCCGGCGAGACGAGGGAGACCGCAGCCCGTGCCCAGCACGAGGTCTGGGACTTCCTCCGAGCCATGAGAGCCGCCATGCGTCACGACCTCGGTCTGTCGGACGAGGCTGAGAGCCGGCGGGCGGATCCGCGAGCAGCGTCGCCAGATGGTCGGTGAACTCGATGAGCCCGTCCCGCCGTGGCTCGCGGCGGGCGACACGGAATCCGTGGCGACGGCCCCGGAACGACGCCCGGACGGCAAGGAACCGGGTCCGGCGCAGGGTGCGTTCGCGATCGAGTTCCACGGCCCGGACGAGGACGTCCGGTGTGCGGTGGACGGCCCTGCGCAGGTCGTCCGCTTCGAGGAGCACCAACGCGCACGACGCGAGCAGGTGCCGCCGGCTCAGCCCGACGACGGCCCCGGGCGGGCGCCGGAGGCGAACGCGAGGATGTCGCGAACCGCTGCGCGCAGGCTTCCGAAGTGACGGTGCACACCGTCCACGGCCACGGGTGCGTTGACCCCCCACACGGTCATTCCCGCACGCAGCCCGGACCGCACGCCGGAAGGGGCGTCCTCGATGACGAGACAGTCCTTCGGGTCGGCGCCGAGTCTCGCCGCGGCGTGCAGGTAGGGCACCGGCGACGGCTTGCCCTCCTCGACGGCGGCGGCGTCCACGAGGACCTCCGGGAGCGGCAGGCCGGTCCGGGCGAAGCGGCCGCGCACCCGATGCTCGTAGTTCGACGTCACCAGCGCCCAGCGGCCCTGCGGCAGCGCGGCCAGCAGTTCCGCGGCGCCGTCGAAGGCCCCGTAGACACCGGACCGGACGTCCTCGTCCTCCAGCTCGTGCAGTGCGGCCAGGCACTCCCGCGGGTCCCGGTCGGCGGCGACGTGCGCGAAGGTCTCCACCGGCCTGGTCCGCAAAGCCACCCGGTAGACCTCGTCGGGATCCAGCCCGTACCGCTGCGCCCACGTCCGCCAGACCCGGCGCTGGTTGTCGACGGCATCGATCAACGTGCCGTCGACATCGAAGAGGACGTACTTCACGGCTCCGGGCCGTGACGGTTCACTGATCACGCCTTGATCATGTCAGCCGGCGACTGGACACCGTCGGCCGGACTCCACGGATGTCCCTGCGCGCGGGCTTCGTCCTTCTGGCTGACATGTCCTGGTCCGCCGTGCAGAATCGGGGGAACGGACGTCGGGGGGCGCTGATGGGTCGGGCACTGCGCGTGGGGATACCCGTGATTCTGGCGGGTCTGGCCCTGTGGTACGCCTCGTACTACACCACGATCGTGGTCTGGGAGCTGCGGAAGATCGTGTCGTGGCTGGCCGTGCCGTTGCTGTTCGCTGCGCTCGTCGCACTGCCGTGGCTGGTCGTGAAGCGGCTGCGGCGGCGCAAGGAGCAGGGCTCGGGCGGGTCGGACGCGGCCGTGGCCTTCGGATGCCTGGGCGCCGTCGTCGGGTTGGGGCTCGCCGTCTCGTGGCTGGTCTACGGCGCGTACCTGCAGGACCGCGCGTACATGGACGACGTGCGGATCGTGTCCGAGCCGCTGGCCGAGCTGACGGCCCGGGCGCCCTACGTGGTCGGCAAGGCGCAGGCCGCTCCGCACCTGGGCGACGTGACCGGCGAGATCTCGGACATCACCTACCTGCCCGACTCCGACAGGTTCGCCACTCTGGTCGAACGGCGCGGCTGGCTGGCCGGTTACGAAGTCGGCCTCGTGCAGGACATCCCGCTGGGCGGCAACAGCCGCAGCCAGCAGCGCTGCGCGTTCGACGTGGACGTGGCGGACGCGCGGATCGGGGGCTGGTTCGGCCACAACCTGGGCCGGAAGATCTCGGCCGAGGAGCGCTGGGTCCGGTTCGATGCCGACGACGCCTACGTGACCTGCTCGGGCGGCGCACCGGTCGTGGTCGTGCCCCTCAAGCGCCAGACCGGGATCCTGGTGGTGACCGAACGGCCCGCCGGACTCGCGCTCTACGACGGGCGGACCGGGAAGCTCGCGATCACCACCGACACGACCGCGGTACCCGGCCCGTCCTATCCGCTGAGCCTCGCGGCCCGTCAGCGGGAAGCCACCGCCGCGGTCGGCAGCTTCGCCGACTGGTGGTTCGAGCGCAGCGGCTGGGACGCTTCCGAGGACGGCGCCAATGCCGGCAACGAGTCGGAGTTCACCCTGCAGTATCGCGACGGGTCCGGGAGCAGCGCGTACGTCACCCCGCTCACGCCGCAGGGGGAGGCCAGCTCGGTCGTGGCCGTGTCGACGGTGCCGACCCGCCATCGGGGCGGCGGCCTCGCCCCGCTGACCGTCCACCGCCTCGATCCGACGTGGTCGTCACCGAAGGCACTCGTCGCGCTGATCAAGGCCGAGTACCGGGACGTCTGCTGCTACAACGACGACATGGTGTTCGAGGTCGTGCCCACCGGCGGCAGCACCTGGACGGCCACCATCGGCAGCGAGCAGAACATCCGGTACCGGGTGGAGGGCAGGGGTCAGGTCGGCGGCCGTGAGGCGACCTGTCTGAAGGCGGCTGACGGAGCGCTCATCCGGTGTGCGTACGCGGTGCCCGGATCACCGGAGGAACAGGAGCTCAAACGCCAGGAGGAGCAGAAGAAGCAGGGCGAGGGCGGGAAGGCCGCCGGTGACGTCGGCGATCTCGGTGCCTACAGCGCCGCGGAACTCGCCGAACTGCAGCGCCGCGTGTCGGAGGAGGTCGGCCGTCGGCTGAAGGGCGGGTAGTTCCTCGGTCGGCCGCGGGCGTGCTTGCCTGAGCGTCCCGCCGCCCCCGGCGTCTCCCGGAGCGGCCCGGCGCGCGCCCGGCCCGGTGCGTCCCGGCCCGGTGGAGGCGGAACCTGCCCGGAAAAAGGCATGCCCCCGTCGGCCACACCGACTCTACCTAGCGGTAACTTGCTCGTGGCCCAGGAGAGTCGGCGGAGGGAGCAGGCACGTGGCGGACCATGACCTGACCGGTTTCACACAGAGCACGTTCACCCATGACGGCGCCGGCCGGCGGGTGCTGCGCCGGGGCACGGGACCCGCCGTGATCATCATGGCGGAGATCCCGGGCATCACCCCGAAGGTGATCGAGTTCGCCGAACACGTGGCCGCGGCCGGCTGCACGGCCGTACTCCCCGTGCTCTTCGGCACGCCCGGCCGTGACGCGGACCCCACCTCCCGCGGCTGGCCGGGTGTCGGCCGCACCATGGCGTCGGCGCTGTGGCAGGTGTGCGTGAGCAGGGAGTTCACGCTGCTGGCCACGGGGCGGAGTTCGGGTGTCGTGCGGTGGCTGCGCGCCCTGGCCGCCGCCGAGCACGAACGCTGCGGCGGTCCCGGAGTCGGCGCCGTCGGCATGTGCCTGACCGGTGGTTTCGCCCTGGCCATGGCGACGGACGAGCGCCTCGTCGCCCCGGTCCTGTCCCAGCCCTCCCTACCGCTGGCCTGCACCAAGAGCCGCGCGGGCACCATCGACATCACCCCCGGGGAACTCGCCGTCGTCCGCCGGCGCTGCGAGCGCGAGGGGCTCCAGGTGCTGGGGCTGCGGTTCCGGGGGGACCGGCTGGTACCCGGTGACCGGTTCGCGTACCTACGGCGCGAGCTCGGCGACGCGTTCGTCGCCGTCGAGCTGGACGACAGCGCCGCGAACCCCGCGAGCGCCCTGCCGCCGCACTCCGTCCTGACGGAACACCTGGTCGACGAGCCCGGCCAGCCCACGCGGCAGGCGCTGGACACGGTCCTCGACCTGTTCCGCACCCGGCTGCTCGGGGAGGAGGAGCGGCCCGCCACGACCGGCTGACGCACGCACGCGACGAGGCGCTGCGGGCAGCCGTCGCCGGCCCACCGCACCCGCTCCGGCAGCGCGTTCCCGAGGCGGCCGGCCGCGTGGTGGCGACCGGCGCCCGGGGCGAACCGCCGGCCGCGCTCCCGCTCCTGCTCTCGCCACTGCGGAGCGCCCGGTGAACTCCCCCGGTAGCGTCGGCCCCATGCGCTATCACCACGTGGACGTGTTCACGGACCGCCCTTACAGCGGCAACAGCCTCGCGGTGTTCCCCGCCGCCGACGCGCTGACCGGCGCCCAGATGCAGAGCGTCACCCGGGAACTGCGCCACTTCGAGTCCGTCTTCCTGCTCCGCGACGGCGCGGGGGTCCGCAACCGGCGGGCGCGGGTCTTCGACCTCACCGGGGAGCTGGACTTCGCCGGCCACCCCCTCATCGGCGCCGCCGCCGTACTGCACGCCCTCCACGGCGCCGCGGACCACGAGGCCTGGACCCTGCGCCTGCCGGCCCGGACGGTGGAGGTCGCCACCGAACGCCGCGGCCCGGGCCGGTACGCGAGCCTCCTCGACCAGGGCGCCGCCGAGTTCCTGGGCCGCACCGACCCGCACGACGTCGAGGCCCTCGCCGCGCTGGCCGCCCTCTTCGGCCTCGAACCGTCCGATCTGGATCCCGTCCTGCCCCCGGAAGTCCTCTCCACCGGCCTGCGCTACCTCGTGCTCCCCGTCCGCGGAGATGCCCTCGCCCGGGCCCGCGTCCTCGCATCGCTCGACGCTCCGCTGGCGCGCCTCGGCGCCCAGTTCGCCTACCTGCTCGACGCCGCCGCGCTGGAGGGACGGCATTGGGACAACGACGGCGTTCTCGAAGACGTCGCCACCGGCAGCGGCGCGGGCTGCGCCGCGGCCTATCTGCGCCGCCACGGCCGCGTCGGCTCGGGCGAGCGGTCCGTCCTGCGCCAGGGTCGCTTCACCGGGCGCCCCAGCGAGATGACCGTGAGCGCGGAGGGCCACGGTCAGGACATCCGGTCCGTGCGTGTCGGGGGCGGCGTCGCCTTCGTTGCGGAGGGTGCCCTCCACGAGCTCCCGCCGGCGCAGCCGTGATCCGGGGTCCCGGGGCGGGTTCGGCGCCGCGATGTGCCTGCTCCTCCCGGGCCGCGCGCGGCAGCCCCGGGAGCACTCGGACGTCCCCCGGTACCGCCCGGATCACGTGCCGGGCGTCGTGCGCCATGGCCGGGTTCGCCTTCCGGTAGTACGGCAGTGCGACCAGCGCCTGCGAGAGCGTCCGCGCCCGGCCGCGGTTCCTGGTCGCGTCGTCCACGCCGAGCGCCTCGCGGAAGACCTCGCGCGCGTCGGCCGGCAGCAGGTTCCAGGCGGGGAACGAAGGAGCCCGCCGCCCGGCGTACGAACAGCCACAGCGTGCCGAACTCCTCGGCCTCGGCGAACAGCAGGGGCACATGGGCGTAGGAGAGCTCGATACGGTCGCGCGGCGTCGGCCCGGTCATGGCCGTGCCCCATCACATCCCCCGGGCCCGCGGGTGTCGCCGCCGGCCGGGGCGCCCTTCCGTGGCAGACTCGGCTCGTCCCCGTGGGAGGTCACCGTGGGAGGTCACCGTGTTCCACCGCCCCGTCCTCGTACGCGGAAGAACCGCCGCCCTGGCCGTCGTCGGCCTGGTCCTCGCCCTCACCGCCGGAACCACCCGTGCGGCTCCCGCTCCGCGGACGGCTCCCGGGCCGCGGGTGACCACGGTCGCCTCCGCCCCCGGCAGCGCGACGGCCTTGACCGGGTACGCGATCCAGTCGACGGCGAAGGTCACGGACCCGGTGGCCGCCGTTTCCAGCCCCGGCTATCCGGCGACCGGCTGGTATCCGGCGGGCGCCCGCTCCACCGTCCTCGCGGCGCTGCTGGCCGCCGGCGTGCACCCCGACCCCTTCTACTCCACCCATCAGAAGCTCATCCCGGCCGCGGACTTCACCGTGCCCTGGTGGTACCGGTCCGACTTCGTCAGCACCGGCACGACGTCTCGTACGTACCTGGACTTCAGCGGGGTGATCTCCGCCGCCGACGTCTTCGTCAACGGTCACCAGATCGCCACCGCGGGCACGGTCGCCGGCGCGTACACCAGGCACGAGCTCGATGTCACCGGCCTGATCAAGGAGGGCACCAATACGGTCGCCTTCCGGATCCAGCCCAACGATCCGCGCAAGCACCTCACGATGGGCTGGCTCGACTGGCTGCAACCGCCCCCCCGACAAGAACATGGGCATCGTCCGTGACGTCGTGGTGCGGCGCGGCGGGCCGGTCGCCCTGCGCGACGCGCACGTGGTGACCGCCCTGGCCATGCCCTCGATGTCCTCGGCCGACCTGACCGTCAAGGCGCGGGTGCGCAACGACTCCTCGGCCACGGTCACCACGACGGTGTCCGGCACCGCTGGTCCGGCCGCCGTCAGCCGGAGTGTGACGCTGGCCCCCCACGAGACCAAGACCGTGGTCTTCTCGCCCGCCGACCACCCGGCGCTCCGGCTGAGCGCGCCCCGCGTGTGGTGGCCCGCCGCGATGGGTGAGCAGCCGCTGTACGGTCTCGATCTGACCGCGACGGTGGACGGCACGCCCTCCGACACCGCTCACGAGTCCTTCGGCATCCGTGAGGTGCGGGCACCGCTGAACGCCGACGGCGCCCGGCAGTACCACGTCAACGGCCGCCCGCTCCTGATCAAGGGCGGGGGCTGGTCCCCGGACGAGTTCCTGCGCTGGGACCGCACCTACGTCGAGGACCGCCTGAAGTACGCCCTTGACCTGGGCCTGAACACCCTGCGGCTGGAAGGGCACATCGAGCCCGACGAGTTCTTCGATCTCGCCGACCGGTACGGGATCCTGACGCTTCCCGGCTGGGAGTGCTGCGACAAGTGGGAGGGAGAGGTCAACGGATCCGGCAGCGGTGAGAGATGGGACGCCGACGACCACTCCGTCGCCGCGGCGTCGATGGCCGCCGAGGCGGCCCGGCTGCGCCACCATCCCAGCGTGATCTCCTTCCTGATCGGCAGTGACGCCGCACCGAACGAGGAGATCGAGCGGGAGTACCTCGACGCGCTGGAGGACGCCGACTGGCCGACCCCGGTGGTCCCCGCGGCCTCCGACGCCTCCGCACCGGTCACCGGACGCTCCGGGATGAGGATGACCGGTCCGTACGACTGGGTCCCGCCCGGCTACTGGTACGCCAAACGCGAAGGCGGTGCCACCGGCTTCAACTCCGAGACCAGCGCCGGACCGGATGTCCCGACCCTCGACACGCTGCGCCGCATGATGTCCCCGGCCGAGCTGGAGACGCTGTGGAAGGACCCGTCCGCCGCCCAGTACCACCGCTCCCCCTCGGCCACCTTCGCGACCCTGCGGCTGTACGGCGCGGCGCTGGCGGGCCGTTACGGTCACCCGGCCGGCCTGGAGGACTACGTGCGCAAGGCGCAGCTCGCCCAGTACGAGAACGTGCGCGCACAGTTCGAGGCGTACGGCCGCAACGCCAAGGACGCCTCCGCACCGTCGACCGGCGTCATCTACTGGATGTTCAACAGCGGCTGGACCTCCCTGCACTGGCAGTTGCTGGACCGGTATCTCGACCAGGGCGGGGCCTACTTCGGCGCGAAGAAGGCGAACGAGCCGCTGCACATCCAGTACGGGTACGACGACCGCTCGGTGTCGGTCGTCAACAACCGGACGTCCGCGGCCTCCGGGCTGACGGCCCGGGTGACGCTCTTCAATACCGACGGCACCCAGACGTACGACCGGACGGCTGCCGGCCTGAGCGTGGCGGGCGGTGGCGCGAGCAGCACCGCGCTGACCGTCCCCGCGTCGGTCACGGGTCTGTCCACCACCTACCTGGCCCGGCTGCTGCTCACCGACGGCGCGGGGCGCGAGGTGAGCCGCAACGTGTACTGGCTCTCAACGAAGGCGGACGTGCTCGACTACGGGCACACCGACTGGCACCACACGCCCACCACTGCGTACGCCGATCTCACCGGCCTGAATGCGATGGGCCGGGCGGGCGTCACCTCCACGGCCGCGACGACGGCGGACGGTTCGGGGGTGTCCACGACCACGGTGACCTTGCGCCACGCGGGCTCGGGGAAGGCCCCGGCCCTGCTCACCGACGTCCACCTGGTGGGAGCGACGGGCGAGCCCGTCCTGCCCGTCCGGTGGAGCGACAACCAGATCACCCTGTGGCCGGGTGAGTCGGCCACGCTGACGGCCACCTACCGGACCGGCGACCTGCACGGCTCCGCGCCACGGCTGCGGATCTCCGGGTGGAACACGCCGACGGTGACGGCCCCGGCCGCATAGTCCGGCCGAGCACCGGCCGGAGGACGGCGGGCCACCCAGGGGGTGGCCCCCGGTCGCGCGCCGCTTCAGAGGCTGCGCCGCGACCTGCCCGCTCTGCTGACGGGGCCGCTCCTCACACGCGGATCGCGATCTTTCCGCGTACGTGGCCACCCCTCAGGCGCCTTACCGCGTCGGGGACTTCGGCCAGGGAGTAGGTACGGTCGACGACCGGGGTGAGCGAGCCGGTCTCGATGAACTCCCCGAGGACGCGCAGGTCCTCGGGGCGCGGGACGCAGGCGAGTCCCCGCAGCCGGTGCCGAACGAAGAGCGACAGCAGCAGGGCCCGCAGCTGCCGGTCGTTGCCGCCGATCCAGCGCCCGTCGGTCTCCCCGCCGACGATCACCAGGCACCCGCGCGGGGTCAGGATCCGGCGGAGCCGGCCCAGCGGACGGCTGCCCGCGATGTCGAGGACGAGGTCGTACCGGTGGACGCCGTCGGTGGGGTCCTCGCGGACGTAGTCGACGACCTCGTCGGCGCCGAGGGAGCGGACCAGGTCCGCCTTGGAACCGCTGCAGACCCCGGTGACGTGGGCGGCCCCGAGCGCCTTGGCCAGTTGCACGGCGTACGTCCCCACCCCGCCCGAGGCTCCGATCACCAGGACCCGGTGGCCGGGCTCCAGCCGGCCGGCCCGCAGGGCCTGGAGGGCAGTGCTCCCGGAGATCGTGACGACGGCCGCCTGTTCGGGCGTGAGCCGGGCCGGCCGGGGAGCCAGCTCGTCCTCCTTGGCGCACGCGAACTCGGCGAAGGAGCCGGTGCAGGTTCCGTACACCTCGTCGCCCGGCCGGAAGCGGGCGACGCCCGGTCCGACCGCCTCCACGCGGCCCGCGACGTCCATGCCGCGGACACGCTGTTTGGGCGCCCGCAGGCCGAAGCCCGCCGCGCGGATCGCGTAGGGCAGGCCCGCCATCAGGTGCCAGACGCCCTGGTCGACGCCGGCCGCGTGCACGCGCAGGAGCACCTCGCCGCGGCCGGGCACGGGCCGGTCGATCTCTTCGAGGCGAAGGACGTCGGGCGATCCGTAGACGTCCTGGACGATGGCTCTCATGGGGTGTCTCCCTCGGTGCCGGTCTTGTCCGAGCCGGCGGTCTGGGCTGCGGGATACTGGAAGACGCTGTCGAGCGGGACGCCGAAGACCTGGGCGATCTGGAAGGCCATTTCCAGCGACGGCGAGTAGCGGCCCTGTTCGATGGCGATGACCGTCTGGCGGCTCACGCCGATACGGCGGGCGAGTTCGGCCTGGGTCATCTCGCCGTGGGCGAAGCGCTGGGCCCGGATCGTGTTGGTGACCCTCGTCGCCTTCACCACGGGTGGAAACCGAACCGGTAGGAAATGATCTTGACCGTCGAGCCGAGCACCGACGACAGGACGAAGGCGAGGTAGATCGCGTTGGCGATCCAGAACGGTGCCGCCTCGACCATCGCCAGGACCAGACCGGCGACCCCGCCGATCACCACGAACGACTGACCCACGTACTCACCGAAGCGGTGGATCTCCCGGTCGCGCTGGTCCTTGAGGTTCGCCTCCTCCCGCGGCGAGAACGCGGCGATGGCGATGTGGGCGGCGGTCGACACGGCGACCGACAGGCCGACCGACCACAACAGGGCTTCCACGTAAGGCGCTTCGGTCAGCATCACTCCCGCGGGACGCCCCAGCACGACGCACAGGTACACCGCGTACGACCCGAGCGCTGTCACCAGCATGCTCCAGGCACGTTTCTCCTCGACTGCCACTCCCGCTCCCCATGTCAAGAAAACCAGACACTCGGAGTGTCAAGCAGTAACGACATGGTGTCAAGCATTCTTTACCTGTCAGGCCAGACCACGCCGCTCTTCCGAGCAGCGGGGCGCGGGAGCAAGCGGGGCGGGCGGCCACCGGCGACGGAAAAGGCGATTAGACCTCGGGAAGGGAAGGGTCGGGCGTCCAGGGAGAGGGTGCGCTGATGGACCAGCGTTCGTGGTCGCGCCAGGCCCCGTCGATGAAGAGATAGGCGGGCGACAGGCCCTCGTAACGAAAGCCCAGGCGCTGGACCAAGGCCAACGACGCCTTGTTCGCCGGCTGAACGTTCGCCTCCATCCGGTGGAGCCGCAGGTCGTGGAAGGCGTGCCGCAGGGCGACGGTGAGCCCTTCGGTCATGTAACCCCTCCCCGCGGACGGGGCGAACGCCGCATAGCCGAGGGACGCGCCCTGGTAGCGGCCCCGGATGATCGAGTTGATGTTGACCGTGCCGGCAGCTGCACCGGTCTCCCGGACGCGGATGACGAAGCCCAGGTTGGTGCCGTCGCCGAAGCGGCGCATCCAGGCCTGGAACTCCTCCCCGTTCGCGGGCAGCTGCATCCACGGCGCATGCAGTTCGGCGCTGGCCGTGACGAGCGAGCAGAACTCGTCCTGGTCGGCGAGGGTGAGCGGGCACAGTTCGACGCGTGACGGCATACGGGACATGGGCCAATGCTAGGGCTGCATCTCCGAACAGACGATCATGCGAAGGATCTCTCAGTGCACGGCGACCGGTGAGGAGCCGCCCGGTACCACGAGGTGGGGCGCGCCCGTGCCGTCCGCCGGGACCGACCAGATGTCGCTCGCCCGTCCGTCGCGTCCGGGCAGGGCGTAGGCGACGGTGGAATCATCGAGCCAGGCAGCCTGGTCGTCGACGCTGTGCGGCTCGGACAGGGGGTGCTCGCGCATCGTCGCCAGGTCGAGGACGTACAGGCGCCAGGGCGCCGCGGGGTCCTGCGAGACCTTCTTCTTGAAGGCGATCCGGGTGTCGTCCGGCGACAGGGACGGACATTCGACGTTCTCGCGCACCGCAGTCGCCGTCCAGTTGCGCAGGTCGCCCACGACGAGGTGGGTGCGGCCCTTGGTCGAGACGGTGGCGTAGAAGCGGTTGTCGTCCCGGGCGAAGGTCACGCCCCAGTAGTTGACGTCGGGGGCGTGGTGGCGGGCGCCGTCCAGGGTCAGCGGGATCTCCTCCATGGACTTGATCAGATAGCCGGTGTTCAGGTCCAGGATCGACGTCCGCGTGGAGAAGGCGGAGGTCGCGTAGGAGTCGCCCGTCGCGAACGTCGTCCACGACAGCAGCCGCCCGGAGGCGGAGACACGGGCCCGGTTGGGGATGCCGGGTACGGTCGTGCGCCGGACCTCGCGCAGCCGCCGGTCGAGCACGAGGGCCTGGGTGCGCGCCGGGATTCCGGGCAGGCTGCGCAGGCACAGGGCACGGTCCCCCGCCGCGTAGAACCGGTCGCAGGCGGGGCCGCCGGGCACGCGCGGTCCTTCGGGACTGCCGGACGCGCGGGTGACGAGCCCGGTGGCCGGGTCCCGGAAGTAGAGCCCGGGTTCGTCAAGGCTGAACGAGCCTTCCGTGTGTGTCTGTTGAGTCGGCCGGTCGCGATGCCGGGCATGCAGTACGTAGCCCAGCGAACCCCCGGCCAGAAGGACCACGGCGGCCACGACGAGAGCGAGGCGGAGCTGCTGCGGGCGGGCCTTCACGGTGCCTCCTGGGCGGCGCGGACGGGGGTCGGGGCGGGCAGGATGCGCCAGGCGGCCGTGAGCGCCCCGGCCAGCGCGAGCGCCGCCGTCCACAGGGCGGGCCCCTGCCCCCAGACGGTCCAGGCGGCCCCGAAGCCGGCCGCGCCGAGGAGCCTGGCCAGGGCCTGGCCGGTCTGCAGTACCGCGAGACCGCTCGCCCGGCCGCGCGGGGGCAGCAGGGGGCCGGCGAGTGCCATCAGGACGCCGTCCGTGCAGGCGTAGAAGATGCCGAGGAGTACCAGGACGGCCACGACGGACGGCCAGGCGGGGGGCATGAGCAGCACGGCGTACGCGCAGAGCAGGGCGGCGTGCCCGAGCAGGAAGGGCATCCGCCGCCCGGTCCGGTCCGCGAGCCGGCCCGCCGGGACCGCGAGCAGCAGGTACCCGGCCGCGGCGCCGAGCGGCAGCAGCGGGAACAGGCTGGGCGAGAGGTCGAGACCGCGCTGGAGCAAGAGGTAGAGGAAGGCGTCGCCAATGGTGGCGGCGCCGAGCACCGACGCGGCGTACAGGACACGGCGGAAGGCGGGGTCCCTCAGTGCCGTTCGCCGGAGCGGCGGCACGGCGACGGCCGGCCGGTGCACGGATGGGGGTGGGGGTGGGGGTGGGGCGGCGAACGTGGCGGCGGCGGTCGTGGCGGCGGACGGGACGTACAGGACGAGCAGGAGTACGCCGAGCAGTCCGGTGCAGAAACTGACGGCGAACACCGCGTCGTAGGCGTCGGCGGTCGCCCACAGCACGGCGAACGCGGCGAGCGGGCCGAGGAGTGCGCCCGTGGTGTCCATGGCGCGGTGCACGCCGAAGGCCCGGCCGAGCGTCTCCGGCGGGCCGCTGAGCGAGATCAGGGCGTCGCGCGGGGCGGTGCGGATGCCCTTGCCGAGCCGGTCCGCGGCGAGCGAGGCGGCGATCCCGGCGGTGGCGCCGCCGGCGAGGAGCAGCCCGAGCCGGGAGAGCGCCGAGAGCAGGTAGCCGGCCCCGGCGACCCGCTTGTGCCGGCTTCCGCGGTCGGCGAGCCGGCCGCCGAGGAGGCGTACGAGCGCGGTCGCCCCGTTGAACATGCCGTCCAGGAAGCCGAACTGGAGAGGTGAGAGGCCGAGGCCCAGGACGAGGTAGAGCGGCAGCACCGCCGTGACCATCTCGGAGGAGACGTCGGTGACGAGGCTGACCGCGCCGAGCGCGAGGACGGTGGCGGGGACGCGCCGCCGGGCCCCTGGGGTGCGGGGCGGCGCGTCCGGGCGGCCGGTGCTGGCCAGGTACATCAGTGGCAGCTGTACTTCGGGCTCGTGTCCTTGACCTGTCCGTCGCTGCCGACGTAGGTCCAGCCGTAGCCGGAGTCGGTGAACTCCAGCTTCAGCACGCCGTACTGGCCGCTGATCCGCTTCTGGCTGTTGGGCTGGACGTCCTCGATCGGGTAGGGCTCGGCGCCGCCCATGCCTCCGACGACCTCCACGATCCCGCCCGCGGTCGCCTTGCCGTCGGGGTCCTGCGGGGCGAAGCGCTCGTAGTGGTGGTCGTGCCCGTTCAGGACCAGGTCGGCCTTCGCGCCGTACAGGATCTTCCACACCGGTTTCGAGACCGGGTCGTTGCCGTGGCCGCCCGACGAGTACAGCGGGTGGTGCCAGTACGCGGCTATGCACTGCTTGCCGTTGGCGGCGAGGTCGGCCTTGAGCCAGTCGATCTGGGCGGCCTGGTCGAAGGAGTTGGAGTCGAGGGCGATGAAGTGCCAGTTGCCCTCGTCGAAGCTGTAGTAGCTCTTGCCCTGCGGGAAGGCGATGCTCCCGAAGTAGCCCTTGTACCCGGCGAGGGAGCCGGCCGGGTCGTACGTCTCGTGGTTGCCCGGGACCGGGTGGGTCTTCGCCTTGAAGGCGCCCCAGCTCTTGTCGTAGTAGGCGCGGTAGTCCGCGAGCCGGGCGTCGTCGTACTGGTTGTCGCCCATTGTCAGATAGAACTTCGGATCGATCTGCCGGGCGAGCGCGGCGGTCTTCGGGTGCGCGCAGCCGCTGTCGGAGGCCGTGCACTGGGCGGCGATGTCACCGGCGGCGACCACCGTGAAGGCGCCGGCGGGGGGCGGCCCGCCGTCGACGGTGCCGTACACCTCGGCCTCGAAGAGCGAGTAGCCGTACGCCGTGCCCCGCGCGGTGCCGTAGACGCGCAGGTACCTGCCCTTGCCGGACAGCCCGGTCCAGTCGTCGGTGCCGCCGTTTCCGGCGCTCTCCTGGGCTATCGGGGTCCACGTCGCCCCGTCCGCCGACACCTCGACGCGGTACGCCTTGGCGTAGGCGGCCTCCCAGCTCAGTCTGACCCGGGAGATGGTGGCGGCGGCGCCGAGGTCGACCCGGATCCACTGCGGGTCCTTGCCCTCGGCGCTGGCCCAGCGGGTCGCGGCGGAGCCGTCGAAGGCGTTCTTGGCGCCGAGCGAGGAGCTCTCGGCGGAGGAGGCGGTGGCGGGCTTTCCCCGCGAGATGAGCGGGTCGGCGGCGGCTCCGGCCCGGCCGGGCCAGGCGAGCAGGAGCCCGCCGACGAGCGCGAGCGCGGTGGCGAGGATGAGGAGGGAGGTCTGAAGTGGGTTGCGGAACAAGGGGGTTCGAGCTAAGGCATTCAGGCGCATACCTGGACTCCCTGGCCTTGGGGACGGCGAGAGCTGGACACCGGTGCGGGACGCCGCCCCCGGCCGGGGGCGGGCAGGGGGCAGCATCACGGCGGCCGGGGCAGAGCTCTCACTGAGCGCGTCATGCCCGTGCTGGGGCACCGCGCCAAGCCGCCGACGGGGAGCGTAGCGGATAGGAAGGTTTCCTACCAGTGCTGTAACCGGACCACCGAGGAGGGGAGTTGCCGCACGCTCCCGCCACACCCGCCACTCGTGCGCGGCCCCGGCGGACGGACCGGCCCTGCCCGCCCGGGCCGCGCGGCGGGCCCGAAGTGTGGGGCCGAAGTGTGAGGCCGGGCGGTGGGTGCGATGCTCGGCAGTACGCGGCCGGATGCCCGGCCGTACCCAGCCACCCGAGCCCCGGGGGTGTCCCGTGCCGAAGCCGAAGCCTCCGCCGGGCTCGCACCCGCCGGCCGGGCCCCTCACACCACCGCCGCCCGCCGAACGGCGGCGGACCGGCCTGGTCGTGGCCCTGAGCGTGCTCGGAACCCTGTGCCTGCTGCTCCTGGCGGGGGTGCTCACGGGCATCGGCGGCAAGGCCGACGGCCCGAAGGACGAGGAGAGTCCCCCGCCCGGCACGCCGCGAGCCTCCCCGGACCGGAGCACCGCCGCGCGGGAGGCCTCCCACGACGCGGGCCCCACCGGCGACGCGAAGATCACCTCGTGCGCGGTCGACCCCGCGACCCGGTGGCCGGCGGCCGGGCTGACCGTCACCAACGGCGGCGACCGGACCACCACCTACCTCGTCGAGGTCGAGTTCGTCGGTCCCGACGGCGTGCGCCTCGCGGAGGCGGCCGCCGTCAGCAGCAACCTGGCCCCCGGCCGACGCGCGAAGGTGACCGCGACGGCCCTCGCGCAGGCCTCGGACACGGTCGTCTGCAAGGTGACGAAGGTGACCCGGCTGCCCGGCTCGTAGCGAGGACGAGCGGACCGGGCTGGGCGGCCACGGCCGCAGCCACAGCCACAGCCACAGCCACAGCCACAGCCACAGCCACAGCCACAGCCACAGCCACAGCATCGCCCGCCCGGTGGGTTCACGGACGCGCCAGCAGCACCTCCAGCGCCTCGGCCGTGGCCGGGTGGAGCCCCACCAGGACCGCGCCCCGAGGGCCCGACTCCGGCGTCTGCCAGATCCCGTCGCAGCCCAGCAGGCTCGCGACCGCGTCGCAGGTCGCCGGATGGGCGGCGAGCAGCGCGCAACCCTGACGGTCGCCGTCCGCCTGCCGCCAGGCGGACACGGCCTCCGGCTCCGGCTGCGCCCGCCACGGCGCCACCCACTCGTCCAGCGCTGCGAGACGGCCGGGGAAGATCCGCCCGGCTTCGCGGATCAGCAGCGGGGCCAGTTCGGCACCGTCCGCCCGCAGGGTGGAGATCAGGGTCGGCAGCCACGGCAGGAGGACCTGGTCCGGCAGTCGTGCGAACGCGTTCGACACGGCCTCGACGACGAAGTCGGTGAGGCCGGGGACCGGCTCCAGGGCGTGCAGGAAGCCGCTGAGATAGCGCGGATAGGCGGGCACCACCATGGGGTTGCCCAGCAGTTCGTCGCAGCGCGCGCGCAGGTCCGCCCGCGAGAGGTTCCCCAGCTGCACCTGAGCCGCCCACAGCAGCGCCGTCTTCGACGGGTCCCGCGGATGCGACTGGGCGACCGCCAGCTCGAGCTGGGTGCGGTCGCACCCCAGCGACAGCGCCAGGCTCTCCATGCCGAACAGGAAGCCCAGCGTCGCGGCCACGTGGCGCACCGTCGCGTCGTCATCGGTGAACGCCGTCGGCAGCAGGGTGCAGTAGTGCGCGTATCCGGTCTTGGCGAAGGACTCGATCCAGGGCGGCAGCACCGGTTCGCTGGTGCGGTAGTACGCCAGCAGGCGCCGTACGCGGCGCAGCACTTCGGGCGCGCCGTCGACTCCGCGTTCGGCCGACAGCACCTCCAGCGCGCGTGCGCCCAGCTCGTCGGCGAGGCGGCGGCTGCGCAGGTACAGCGTCGCGTCCTCGACGGTCTCCAGGACCGTCGCCGCGGTGGCCTGCGGGGCGTACGCGGCGCGGCGCAGGCGCTGCTCCAGGACCTGCTCGATGCTCACGCCCTCGTACCCGAGCTCGATGAGCGCACGCTGGTGGGTGCCCAGCGCGAGGTCCCACGACTCCTGGATCGACCGCTCCCCCAGGCTCCGTTCGCCCATGATCGGCCGCGCTGTGCCGTGCGGCATCAGGTACCGCAGCATCCACAGCACGTCGGAGCACTGCTCCAGCTCCGGCCGCCCCGCGATGTCCAGCAACGCCCGCTGCACTCCACGCTGCTGGAGCTTCAGGTTCAGGGGCGCGAGCCGGTCGTGCACGTCGCGGGCCAGCGGCGGCAGTGCGTCGTAGCCGACCTGGCCGATCCGGTCGCCGCCCATCATGATCTCGACGAGGCGGCGCACGTCGCGCCGGCCGGGCACGCTGTCCTTCTCGATGCAGGTGACCGCCGCGTCCTGGAAGTCGTACGGCGTGGGCCTGGCCCGGTCGCGCATCCGGGCCAGCAGGATCGACGTCTCGAACACCGCGATGGCGTCGGCGGTCGAGGCGAGGTAGCCGTTGCGGCGCGCGGCCTGCACGATCTCGACGGACCAGCCGAGCAGTTCGGCCTCGTCCAGCCGGTCCAGGACGGGGGGTAGGCGCAGGAAGCCGGTCAGCTTGTCGGAGGACGCCACGGCAGGTGAGGACGCCACGGCAGGTGCGGGAGCCGCGGCGGCCGCGGTCTTCCTGGCCTTCGGCCGCTTCGCGCCCGCCTGTCCCGCCAGGCGGTACGGCTCCACGCGCGTGCGCTTCAGGTTCTTGGCCCAGACGGTCGCGGCGATCGACACCGAACCGGCCGCGAGGCCGAACTGCGCCTCGATGGCCGCGTGGCTCGACGGGATCAGGCCGTGCAGCCACTTGGTGGCGCTGCGCGGGCTGATCTCGTAGGTGTCGGCGCCCTGGACGCCGAACTCCTCGACGCGGCTGGCCGCGTGGAAGGCACCGCAGACGTACAGGCAGTCCGCGGGGTCGGTACCGGTGGCGGCCAGGTGCTGGCGCATCCTGGTCCACATGTAGCGCTCGCGGTCCTCGTCCACGCGCACCCGCCCCGGGTCGCCGGGTGCGAGGCGCCGGAAGAGGCTGCCGATCAGGAGCATGACCTGGCGGTACGTGTCGTGGTCGCTGTCCCCGAGGGGCAGTTCGACGTACTGGTGCCACCACTCCGACCAGTGCCGCACCCTGCCGTGACGCAGCAGGTGTTCCTCCAGCTCCGCGAAGCGGGGCCGCAGGTCGCCGATCTCCACTCCGACCGCGTCGCCGTGCAGCGCCGCCTCTTCGTCGGCGGGCGGCGCGTCGGGATCGGCGCACTCGCCGTCGTGGCGCGTCCCGCGTGCGTCCCACTGGAAGACGTGGTCCGAGGAACGGTCGACGAGGACGAGTTCGACGCCCGGCGTGTCCAGTGCGTAGGCGATCGCCTGGTACTCGGCCGAGGCCTCGGTGATCGGCGCGACCACCGACAGCGGGGCCCACTCGGCCGGGAAGCCGTCGATCTCGGTCGCGAACGCCTGGACCGCCACGGGGAGCCTGCAGTTGCGCAGTTCGGTCAGGAGCGGCGCCATGTCCTCGCACAGCTCCAGGTACACGACCTTCGGCTGCTTCTCCCGCAGGCGGCGCGCCATCGCGGTCGCCGAGGCCGGCGAGTGGTGGCAGACGGGGAAGATCTCCAGTGGCTCGCGCACCGCGCGGTCGACGTCGTCGACGATGCCGAGGAGGATGCCCTCCAGGGCGCCGGGACCGTCAGCGAACTTCGCCGCGGCCTCTTGGAGCTGCCCGCGCAGCGCGTCGAAGGTCCCCTCGTGCGTGCTGCTCACGACAGGGTGGCGATCGCGTCGCGGCCGCCCTCCAGGAACTCCGGCCAGGAGCCGCCCTCTTCCTTGCTGCGCGGCTCGACGACGCCGTGCAGGTACTTGTTGAGGATCGCCAGGTCCTCGGGCTCGCGCCGGGCCAGCGACCCCACGAGCGAGGAGGCCAGCGCGCGGGCGGTCAGGGCGCGTTCGCCGAAGAAGTCGCTGTGCAGGATCGCGTCCTCCAGCACGCCGATCTGTTCGGCGGTGGACAGCGCGGACTCCAGCTTCTCGTCGTCGCTGCCGGCCGCTGCCGCCGAGGCGCGCAGGTCGGCGAAGCTCTGCAGGAGGACGTCGAGCAGCGACGGCGGCACGTCCAGTTCGAGCTGGTGGCGGCGGAGCAGTTCCTCGGTGCGGAAGCGGACGATCTCCGCCTCGCTCTTCTTGTTCGTCACCACCGGGATGCGGACGAAGTTGAAGCGGCGCTTGAGCGCCGAGGACAGGTCGTTGACGCCCCGGTCGCGGCTGTTGGCGGTCGCGATGATCGAGAAGCCCGGCTTGGCGAAGACGATGCCGTCACTGTCCAGTTCCGGGACGGAGATGTACTTCTCGGAAAGGATCGAGATCAGCGCGTCCTGGACGTCGCTGGTGGAGCGGGTGAGTTCCTCGAAACGGCCGATCGTGCCGGTCTCCATCGCGGTCATGATCGGCGAGGGGATCATCGACTCCCGTGACTGGCCCTTGGCGATGACCATGGACACGTTCCATGAGTACTTGATGTGGTCCTCGGTGGTGCCGGCCGTGCCCTGGACCACCAGCGTGGAGTTGCGGGAGATCGCGGCGGACAGCAACTCGGCCAGCCAGCTCTTGCCGGTGCCGGGGTCGCCGATGAGCAGCAGACCTCGGTCGGAGGCCAGGGTGACGATGGAGCGCTCGACGAAACTACGGTCGCCGAACCACTTCTGCGAGATCTCCCGGTCCAGGCCGTCGGAGCGCTCGGAGCCCAGGATGAACAGGCGGACCATCTTCGGGGACAGGCGCCAGGAGAAGGGCTTGGGGCTGTCGTCGATCGACTCCAGCCAGTCCAGCTCCTCGGCGAACTTGATTTCGGCGGGGGCGCGCAACATGTCGGTCATGGCAAGGCCTTTCTTGTCTGTCTAAGCGAGGAACGTCTTGAGTTCGTGGACGAGCTTGCGTATGTGGCCGGAGAGCACCGGCGTACCGAGGTCCTTGAAGCGCTCCCGGAACCACGGGTTGACGCTGCCGCGGCCGGAGCTGGTCACCGAGCCGACCGGGATGAACTTGGCTCCGGAGCGGTGGATGGCAGCCATGGACTCGAAGAGCTGCTCGGTCCGCCATTCGTAGAAGTCGGAGATCCACACGACGACGGTGTTGCGGGGCTCGGCGATCTTCGGCTGGGCCAGCGCCATGGCGACCGTGCCGTCGGTGCCGCCGCCGAGGTTGGTGCGCAGCAGGGTCTCGAAGGGGTCGTGCACCCACGGGGTGAGGTCGAGCGCCTGCGTGTCGTACGCGATGAGGTGGACGTCCACCTTCGGGAGCCCGGCGAAGATCGACGCCAGGATGGTGCAGTTGACCATCGAGTCGACCATCGACCCCGACTGGTCCACGACGACGATCAGCCGCTGCGGCGTCGTCTTGCGGGCGGTGTGCCGGTAGTAGAGACGGTCGACGTACAACCGCTCCTCCTCCGGGCTCCAGTTGGTGAGGTTCTTCCAGATCGTGCGGTCGAGGTCGAGGTTGCGGAACACCCGCTTGGGCGGAACGGAGCGGTCCAGGGCGCCGACCGTGGCCTTCTCCACCTGGGTGCGCAGCACTTCGGCGACCTCGTCGACGAAGCGGCGGATGAGGGCCTTGGCGTTGGCGAGGGCCACGCCCGAGAGGTTGTTCTTGTCCCGCAGCAGCTGTTCGATCAGTGACATGCTCGGGGTCAGCCGCGCGGCGAGCCCGGGGTCGGCCAGCACCTCGCGCAGGTGCATCCGCTTGACGAGGTCGGCCTCGATGGCGCCGAGTTCCGGGCCTATCTCCGGGATCAGCCTGCTGAGATCGGGTGCCGCGGCGCGCCCACCGGTGCCGGTCGGGCTGACGCCCGTACCCGCGCCCCGTCCCGCGGCCCTTCCGGCGGCCCCTCCCCCGGCGCGTCCGCCGCGCAGCTCGCCGGGCTCGCAGCCGAGCGCGCGCTCCAGCCAGCCCGCGTCGGACTGCCAGCGCGTCAGCTGTCCGGCGGTGACCCTGCCGGAGGGGCAGGCGAAGACGTTCAGCAGCACCTTCGACACCAGTGCCGCGCGCCGGACCTCGGCGGCCCGGTCGCGCACTCCGTCCTCCTCCGGCGCGGGCGCCATCAGACCGTCGAATTCGGCGGCCAGCTCCGGGTGCCGCTGCACGACGGAGTCGACGGAGGCCTGCGGATCCAGCAGTGAGGACGGCAGACCGATGTCCTTGACGACGGCGACGCTCGCCGATTCCAGTGCGGCCTGCTCCTCGGGGTCGAAGAGCCGGGCGAGGAGCCGCCAGTACAGGACCTGCCGACGGTTCTCGTCGGGGTCCACCGCGGGTCCGATCATGTGCTCCGTCATTTCCGCAGCAGCCTTCCGGCCCGCTCCCGCAGGACGGCCACGGCGTCGGTGGCGGCTTTCTCCGCCTTGACCCCGGCCTTGTCCGTCGTGCCCCCGGCCCAGCCCCCGGCGTGGATCGCGACGGCCTTCTTGCGTACCGTCGTCTCGACGGCCAGGGGCTGGATCCGGTACGTCCCCGCGTCCCAGCGGAGCAGCCCTATGCACGCCCGGGAGGCCGCGACGGCGTCGGGAGTCAGCGGCCCGGCGGCCGGAACGCGGTCCGTGTCGACGGGCAGCGGGTCTCCGGCGACGGTGAAGGTCAGCTCGTCGTCGTCCTGCTGGGCGGCGTAGCCCTCCAGGAACACGGGTTCGGCGATACGAGCCGGGTGCCGGTCCAGCGGTGCGGTGGGTGCCCCGGTGGCGGCCGGCAGGGCCACACGGGCCGTCGCGAAGGCGTCGGCGGCCGTGCCCACGCGTGCGTGACCGTCGCTCCAGAGCAGGTCGCCCTCCGCGGTGACCGGCATGTCGGCGATCTCCATCGAGCGGCCGTCGCTGACGGCCGCCAGGAGCGACATGTGCGGCCGGAGCAGCTGCCAGAGGCCGGCTCCGACGACCGTGTCGGGCTTCGGCGCCGACACCCCGGCACGCACCAGGCGGGGCGCTCCGCCGTCCGCGGGCTCGAACACCGCGTGGACCTGGGCCTGAACGGCGGTCGCGTGTTCCTGCACGTCGACGCCGAGGGGAAGGAGCCGGCCGGTGACCGTGCCGGTCAGGTGTACGTCGGCGGCACCGGGCAGCGTCAGCAGCATCGCGCGCGACCACAGGTCGGCCCAGCGGCGTGCCGGGACGCGTTCCAGGGTCGCGCCCGGGCAGGACGCGGCGAGTTCGGCGGCGAAGCCGTCGAGGAGCGTCGCGAGGCGGCGCAGAGCCGGGTCGGGAAGCATCGCGGAGACGACCTGCGCCGACCCGGCGACCACGTCGTGGTCGATGCCCTGCCACCCGGAGCGCGCCAGGTCACAGAGCCAGGAGCGGGCCGCGGCGCACAGGTTCACCGGCTGCTTCTCGCCCGGCGCGGGAACGGTCTCCTCGCGGCGGGGGCGGCCCGTCACCTCCTCGACGCGGGCGGTGAGCGCGTCGTGGACGGAACCGAGGAGCGCGGTGCGGGCGGCGGCGAGGGCGAGGAAGTGGTCCTCGCCCGCCGCGCCGGCGGCCGCCTTCTCGGCCGCCTCGGCGACCGTGGAGGCCAGTGGTGTCCCCGCGACGGCGCGGGCGAGCCCGGTCAGGCCCGCGGCCTGGGCGGGCTGGGGGCGGAGCAGGCCGGCGACGAGGGCCCGGTCGAAGGCGTCGACGGCCGCCAGGGCCTCGTCGAGCCCGGGGACGGTTTCGGCGAGCAGGTCGGCACGCTCCCCCACGCTCGAACCGAGCTCACGCGGGGGCACCCCCGTCGCCACCGCCGTCCTGGTCGGCGGGAACCACTGCATCTCCGGCAACGGCGCGGTGGTCGGTGCGAGTTCCAGGTAGGCCAGGTGGCGCAGGAACCGGCTGAAGACGGGCGCGGCGGCCGTGGTGTCTCCCTGCGGCGGCCGGGCGCCCGTCATCTCGGCGGTGAGGGTGAGCGCGCTCGGCTCCCCGGCCGCCGCCTCGACCCGCAGGTAGCGGGCGACGCGCCCGGCGCCGTACTGCAGCACCGCCTCGGTGATCAGGGCCCTGATGTGATTGCAGAACGAACCGCGCGCGCCACCGCAGGGCCGGTTGTTGTTGGTGCTGCAGGCGAACGCGTAACTGCCGGCCACCACCGACGAGACGTAGACCCGCTCGATGTCCGAGCCGCTGGACACCACACCCTGCAAACGTCCGTCGGCCAGCTCGACGAACGGGACTTTGGCGAGCTTGCGCGGCCGCGCGGGTGTCATCACCCGCGCCGTGCTCGACCTCTCCCAATCTGACAACGCACCATCTCCTATGCACCAGGGGGGCGTCCGAGCCACATCGGCGGGACACCACTGAACATAGGTGCGACCACTGACAACGCCCCCTCGGTCACGGGGGCGGCCGGCCGCCGACGTCGCCCGGATCCGCCGGCTCGCCCCACCCTGCCAGTGGCCTGATCGCCAAGACCGCCTCACGGCGTTCGCCCGGTGCGACCAGCCCTGAGATCCCTGACATCCCTGACATCAAGTCCCCTGCCCGGCCCGGATCCTGGCGGTCCCTCGTGATCACTCCTCTACTCTTGTGCCCGCCGGATAGGCGATGGACGAGTGGACGGAGTGTGCGGTGCCGACGGGGGACGCGCAGGGCGGAGAGCTGGTCGGCAAGGTCCTCGGAGGCCGCTACCGGGTGACCGCCATGGTCGGGCGGGGCGGAATGGGCGTCGTCGCGCGGGCCGTTGACGAACTGCTCAACCGGGAAGTCGCCGTCAAGGTACTGCGGGCCTACACCGACGCGTCCGCCGCCGAACTGGCCGATCTGCGTGCCCGGATGCAGCGGGAGGCGCAGGCCGCCGCCCGGATCCGGCACCGGGGCGTCGTCACCGTGCACGACGTGACGGACGACGAGGGCCTGCCGGTCATCGTCATGGAACTCGTCGAGGGCCCTTCGCTCGACGACGTCCTGGCGGAACGCGGCGCCCTGGCACCGCACGAGGCCGCGGCGATCGGCGCCGAGCTGATGGACGCGCTCGACGCCGCGCACCGGGCCGGCGTGCTGCACCGGGACGTGAAGCCGGGGAACGTGCTGATGGAGCGTGGCGGCCGGGTCGTGCTCACCGATTTCGGCATAGCCAGCATGGAGGCCGGCGAGGACGACGCCATGGCCAAGCTGACCCGCAGCGGTGAGATCGTCGGGTCCCTCGACTACCTGCCGCCGGAGCGCGCGCAGGGCAGGGAGCCCGGTCCGGCCTCCGACATCTGGTCCCTCGGCATGACGTTGTACGCCGCCGTGGAGGGCACCTCGCCGTTCCGCCGCACCTCGGTCTGGTCCACGCTGTCGGCCATCGTCGGCGAACCGCTGCCCGAGCCCCGGCGGGCGGGACCGCTCGCCCCGGTCCTGCGGGCGCTGATGGCGAAGGAACCGGAGAGCCGGCCGACCGCGGACCAGGCGCGCGCGATGCTGCGGCAGGTGGCCGCGGGCAGCACGGTCCCGGCCCCTCCGGTCCCGGCCGCGCCCGCGCACGTCCCCACTCCCGCGCCCGTCAGTGCCCAACCCGCGCCCACCGCCCCGTCCGCCGCCGCGTCGTCGGCTCCCGCACCGGCCGGCTTCGGGCCGCCGCCCGCGTACCAGCAGCCACAGCCGCAGCCGTTCCCGCAGCCTCCGCACGTCGGCCCTCCGCCGCCGACCGCGCCCACGCGCCACGCCGGAGCGGCCGAGGGCCGCCCGCCGCGCCGCAGCCGTACCGTCATCGCCGCGGCGGCAGCCGCCGCCGTACTCGCCGCGGGCGGCGTCGCGTACGCCGTCACGGACGGGTACGGCGGAAGGGGCGGCGGCCGGGCGCAGGCGGCGAGGCCCGGGGCCGGTGCGGCATCGGACAGCGGTCGGCCGAGCACGGGCGGCGCGTCGGGTGGGGCGGCCGCGCCGAGCGCATCGCCCCCGGCCGGCTCCCCGGGCAAGCCCTCCGCCACGTCCTCTTCGAAGCCCGGCACGACGCCCCGGGCGTCGGCCTCCTCGGCGGCCAAGCCCACCCCGGTGCCGACGGGCTGCGGCGGCTGGAGCCACCGCGATCCCGCCCCGGGGACCTACGGCTACATGTCCGGCGACCACCACCTGGAAACCGGGCCCTACCAGACGTGTCCCGCGGTGTCCCTGGCCAAGACGGGCACGAAGCTCTGGTACCACTGCTACGTCGTCAACGCGCACGGCAACAAGTGGACCTACGTCCGCATCGACGGAACGAAAACCTCGGGCTGGATGTCCAACGACAACCTCACGAAACAGAAGGGACCGTCGACCCCCTGCTGACGGCCACCCGCCCGCACCGCAGGCCACGCCGTCACGGGCGGCGGCGGGCCGCGGGCCGGGTGAGGGTCTATCCGCCGCCGCCCGTGGGCGGCCCGTCCTCCTCCTGCGACGTCCAGCGGGTGGTGGCCCTCCCCGGCGCCAGCCGTTCCACCACTTCGGCCAGCTCCTGGCACGCCCGTTCGATCCCGCGGCGGATGGCCTTCTGCTCGGTGACGAGCGCCGACAGCAGCAACGAGGTGAGTGCGGCACTGCCGTTGAGCGCCTGGAGGTTGGCCATGGCCTGGACCAGGGTGTGGTGTTCGAAGGGACCGCGCTGGTGGATCGCCGCCGCGTTCGCCATCACGGAGACGAGCAGCATGCAGGGCGCGCTCCCCTCCAGCTGGAACCGCAGGGCCGCCCAGATGAGGAGCGGGAAGACGAGGAAGAGCAGCGCCAGCTGGCTCGTGGTCGCCAGCAGGGTGATGACGACGGCCGAGACCAGCAGGGCCGTCGCCTCGGCCCACCGGTGGGCGTCCTTGGGCAGGCCGGCTTCGCGCAGGACCAGGAGCAGCGGCGTGATCACGAGCACGCCCATGGCATCGCCCGCCCACCACGTCCACCACACGGTCCAGAATCCGCTCTGCGGCAGGCTGTCGGCGAGCACCAGCGCCCAGGCTCCGACGGTGGCGCTGATCAGCATCGGAATCAGGCCGCCCAGGAACACCAGGGCCACCCCGTCCCGGAACCGGTCGAGCGCGACGCGGAAGCCGACCCGGCGGAGCAGCAGCCAGGCGCAGACGGGAGCGAGGGTGTTGCCCGCGGCGATCGCGAGGCCGACGAGGTCGATCGGGCTGATCGACTGGATGACGAGGCAGGCACCGATCGCGATCCCCGGCCAGACGCGGATTCCCATCCAGAGCAGGCAGGCGAGGGCGATCCCCGTGGGCGGCCACAGGGGCGTGACGGTCGCGCCCTCGATCACCACCTGCTGCAGCAGGCCGACGCGTCCGCCCGCGTAGTAGGCGGCGGAGACGACGAGGATCCGGAGCACCGCCAGGCACGGACGTCGGAAGGCCTCGGTGCGCATCGCTTCATCAGACAACAGCACGGGCCCGGTGACGGGGCGTGACACGCGCTATGACGCCCTCCACGTCATCCGGTACGTCATCCGGTACGTCATCCGGTACGTCCTCCGGCCCGGGCCCGAACGTCCTCGTGGCGCAGCACGAGCACCGCGGCGTCATCCTGGTGGCCGGTGGAGTCGGCGACCTTCATCACCTCGGCGGCGAGATCGCCGGGATCCGCGCCGGCCCCCGCCCTGACCGCCTCCGCCACGCGCTCCAGCCCCGCTTCCATCGGGAACGGCGGCCCTTCGACCACACCATCGGTGACCAGGACGAACGAGCCCTCCGTCGCCAGGCTGCGTCGGGTCACGGCGTACTCCGAACCCGGCAGCACGCCCAGCGGCAGGCCACCTTCGTCCTCCACGACGCCGTACTCGCCGTCGACCGTGGCCCAGACCGCGGGCACGTGTCCGGCGCGGGCGCTCTGCAGCTCCCGGGTGACGGGGTCGAAGCGCAGGAACGTGCAGGTGGCGAAGAGATCGCAGTCCACGGACAGCAGCAGGTCATTGGCCCGGCTGAGCACCTCACCCGGGTCGGCGGCGGCAGCGGCCACCGCGCGCACGGCGATGCGCACCTGCCCCATGAAGGCGGCCGCCTCGACGTCGTGGCCCTCCACGTCACCTATGGAGAACCCCAGAGCGCCGCCGGGCAGCCGGAAGCCGTCGTACCAGTCGCCGCCTATGCTGAGGCCGTGACGGGCGGGCGCGTACCGCGCCGCCGTGCGCAGCCCCGGCAGGCTGGGAAGCGACGCCGGAAGGATCTCCCGCTGCAGCGCCTCGGCCAGCTCCACCCGAGCCTGGTGGAGCTCCGCCCCTTCCCGCGCCTGGGCCGTGAGACGCCCGAGTCTGCTCAGCAAGTCGTCCGCGGTCACCGACCGCGTGGGCCTATGGGAGGTCATGGACCGCTCCGGGGTACGCCCACGTCAGGGCCTGGCACAAAAATCACGTTCATCATATTTCGTAGACACGCCGGGCACATCACGAGCGCCCCCGCCGGGCCCTCACCGCTGTCGTGCGCGGTGGAGGTCGCGGAGCAGGGCGATCCCGGCGCCGTGGTGCGCATGCCGCGACAGCCCGCGCCGCCTGGTCGCGATGCCGACGGAGCCCGCGGGCCGCGGCGCGTCCACGCCCTGGCCGTCGGCCCCGCCGCGCCGGGCCCGGCCATCCGGGTCACCCCGCTCTCCGCATCGACGCGGTGCCCGAAGCCCCGGGCCGGCAGTTGCGCATCGTGCCGACGCACACCGCCTGTGACTGACTGACCGTGGCACAGGGCGCCGTGCGGCTGCGCACACCGGTTCAGCGGTCGCCGTGCACCGCGCGGGACGCCGAGGAACAGCGCTTCCCCATCGAACCGGTCGCCCGAGGACTACCGGGGTCCGGACCCGGCGCCGGGCCCCGGCCCGGCCCCGGCGGGTGCCGGCCGCCGCAGCAGGTAGACGCCCGCGGTCGCGACCAGGACGGCCATGCAGGCGATGAACCCCAGCCCCGCTCCCTCCAGGCCGAGCGGACCCGCCAGCACCCCGACGCCGATCACCGGCACCGAGATGCCCGCGTACGCCACCACGAACAGCGTCGAGATCACCGCGGCGCGCCGGTCCGCGGGCGAGGCCCCGGCCACCGTGGCCAGAGCCCCGCGAAACGCCAGCCCCTGCCCGGCCCCGCCGACGACCGCGCTCAGCACGACCAGGGCCAGCAGGTCCCACCGCAGCGCGCCCGCGAGCAGCGCCAGCCCGGCGAAGAGCCCGGCGCAGCCGAGCGGCAGCGACCGCCCCACCCCGACCCGGCCGACCATCAGTTGCCCGGCGGTGGACGCGAAGAAGGCCAGCGCGACGATCAGCCCGCTCACGGCGTGGTTGTCGACCCCCAGGGACTGCGAGAGGAACGCGGGGCTGACCGACGTGAACACCCCGAACAGCGCGAAGCCGACGAACGAGGCGATCGCCGCGGGCGCGAACACCGCCCGCACCTGCGCGGGCAGTCCGGGCCGCTGGGGCCGTACCGAGCTCAGCGGCTGCCGCTCCCGTACGGTCTCGGGAAGCCGCAGCAGGACGGCGGCCGAGCCGGTCACCAGTACGAGGTGCACGGCGAACGGCAGGTACAGCGGCCACGGCGCGTACTGGGCGAGCACACCGGCGATCAGCGGACCGCAGCCCAGCCCGCCCATGTTGGCGGCGGTCGCCACGAACGTGGCCCGGGCGGCTCCGCCGGACGGCGCCAGCTCCATCACGTACGCCGTGGCGGCCCCGGTGAACAGGCCGGCGGACAGGCCCGACAGCAGCCGCCCCGCGTACAGCCAGCCCAGCCCGGTGGCACACAGGAAGCAGGCGGCGCTCGCCGCCGAACACCCGAGCCCGGCCAGCAGCACCGGCCGCCTGCCCACGGCGTCCGAGGCGTCGCCCGCCAGCAGCAGGACACCGATGACCCCGAAGGCGTACACGGCGTACACGACGGTCACCGTCAGCTCGGAGAACCCGAACTTCTCCTGGTAGAGGCCGTACAGCGGGGTCGGCAGTGTGGTGCCGGCCATGCACACGGCGAACACCGCGCCGGCGAGCACGCACTGGCCCCACCCGCGGCGGACCCCGTCGGCCGGACGGGACGTCGAGGACACCGGCCTAGGACCCGGCGGACGCGATCGACGCCGTCTGCGTCGCCGCCACGACCTGCGCGTCCGCGGCCCCGCCGAACCCGGGGGCCGGTCCGCACGGCCACGACACGCGCGGTCGCTCCGGCGCGACACCCTCGCGGATCCCGCCTCCGGCGTTCCCCTCCGGCCGGTACCGCCCGCCGATCGCGGACTCCCCGCTCACCGGCGGGAGCCGGGGCCCGATCCGCCCGGGCGGCCCCGCCACGTCCCACACGCCGCCGGCCTCCGCGTCGCAGGTGCGCCGCAGCGGCACCGCACCGGCCTCGCCCGCCTCGACCCGCCGGCTGCCGACCCGCCGGTGACCTCGGCCGATCTCCTCGACGATCTCGCTCATCAGCGCTCGCTTCCTCGCAGAACGCCGACCATAACCCCCGGCAGGTGACGAAACGGTCACGCACCGCCACAGCCGGGGCAGCAGAATCGTTGAGCCACGTATGCACGAGACGACGTTCGCCGCGCAGGACAGAGCCAGGATCCCCCGACCGCCCGGGCCGTCCCCGGCCGAGTCCGGGTCACCGATCTACGACCGGCTGGTACGCGAATGGAGGCGCGCAGGCCGTACGGTACCCAGGCCGACGGGCCCGGCCGGGTGGAAGTGGGCCGAGGGCCAGGACTGGTTCGGCCGGGCCTGATCACGGAGCCCACCCGCTCTCGCGCCCCGGCCCCGCGCTGCCACACCTGGCATGGCGCTGCCACAGCTGGCATGTACACCCCCATGGGCGAGACGCCCGCGCCCCCGTGCCGGATTCGGGTCCGGCGCCGCGCCGGATTCAGTAGCGTGTGGCGCCCCGGGCAGCGGATCACGGGGAGCAGGAGGCGGTCATGCGGGGTGGAACGGTCGCCGTGGTCGGCGGAAGCATCGCGGGCTGCGCGCTGGCCACGGCGGCGGCGCGGGCGGGCGCCGGTGACGTCGTGGTACTGGAGCGCACGCGCGGGCGGCTCGCGGACCGGGGCGTGGGGCTGTGCATCAACGACGAGCGGGCCGGCGAGCTCGGGGCAAGCGGGGCACTGCCCGGGGGAATCGCGGCGCACCGGCTGGAGCGGCGGCGCTGGGTGGTCCGGGACCCCGCGCAGGCGGGTGGACGGGTGATCTGGGAACAGCCGTTCCCGTTCCACTCCTACCACTGGGGCCTGCTGTGGCGCGGGTTGCGGGAGGCGGTCCCGGACCGGGTGGTCTACCGGCAGGGCGAGACGGTGACGGGCGTGACCCGAGCCGGGGACGGAGTCGGGGCCGCGGGTGCCGAGGTGCGGCTCGCGGGTGGCGGGGCCGAGTCGTACGACCTGGTCGTCGGCGCGGACGGGTACCGCTCGGTGGTGCGCGAGGCGGTCTGCCCCGAATCCCGTCCGCACTACGCCGGGTACGTGTGCTGGCGGGGGAACTTCGACGCCGCGCGGCTGGCGGAGATCGGCGGCGCCGCGGACTCGGCGCCGGACGCGGTCACCACGGTGTGCTTCCCGGGCGGGACGTGCGTCATCTACCGCATTCCGGGGCCGGACGGGCCGCGCGTGAACTGGGTCCTCTACGCCCCTCCGCCGCGGGACGGACAGCTGCGCTTCGACGACCCCACGAGCTTCCCGCCGGGCGCCCTGACCCCCGGACTGGCCGGGCAGCTCGATGCGTTGCTCGACCGGGAGTTCCCTCCGTACTGGGGCCGCGCGCTCGCCCTGACGGACCCGGCGGACACCTTCGTCCAGCCCATCTACGACCTGGAGACCGCGCGTACCACCGCGGGCCGGCTGCTGCTCGTCGGGGACGCGGCCAGCGTGGTACGCCCGCACAACACGAGCGGCGCCGCCAAGGCCCTCCAGGACGCCACCGCGGTCGCCGGCATCTGGCGCCGCTGCGACTCCTTCGAGGAACTGCTGCGCGCCTATCAGGACGCCCGCGGCGCCGCGGGGCGGGAACTGGTCGCGCTGGCCCGTCGGCTCGGCAGCGCCCAGGTCGAGCGGACCCCTGCCTGGGCGGCCATGCACCCGCACGACATGCACACCTGGTGGCAGGGGCAGCTCGGCGGCGCCCCCGGCATCGGCGGCCAGGCCATGACGCCTCCCCGCACCTCCTGACCTGCCGTCAGTGGTGGCTCGGTGCGTGGTGCAGGAGGTCCAGTCGCTGCTGCGCCATGTGCAGGTACTTGGGGTCGACCGACGGCAAGGAGCGCAGCAGGTCCATCAGTTCGGTGCCGGCTTCGCGGACCGCCGTCCCGTCCTTCAGTTGGGTCCAGCAGTAGAGGGCGCCGGCGGCCGCCGCGTGGACCTCGGCCGCGTCCGGGCGCTGGTAGGCCAACCGGGTCCGGCCGACCCCGGTCCACAGCCGGGTCGCCAGCTGGAAATCGCCCGCCATACGGGCGAGATCGGCGCGGATCTCCACCCACTGGACCGTCTCCGGTGAGGTGAACCCGTACGCCTGCGAGGCGTGCTGTTCCCACGCCTGCGCGATCGCGGCCGCTTCCACGTGGCGGCCCGATGTGGCCAGGGCGTGGATGTGCGGCCGCGGGTCCTGGTCGGCCTCGGGCGCGGACGTGGCCGCTCGCGGCCCGGGGGCCGCCTCCGGCTGCACGGCCGGAACGGCCTGGTGGGCCGCGGCCTGTTCCGCCCACGGGGACGGAGCCGGGGCCTGGGCCGGAACCGGGGGCCGGGGCGGAACCGGGGGCTGGCCCGGGGCCTGGAGCCGGGGCGGAACCGGGAGCTGCGGCGGAGCCGGGGCCTGAGACGGGGCCGGAGCTTGGGCCGGAGCCTGGGCCGGCGCGCCGAGTTCGCGCGCGGTGGGCAGGACGAGGGCACCCGGCGGCAGCGCGGCGGCGCCCGCCGCGAGGACGTGCAGGTGAAGGTTGGCAGGCCGCGAAGGGCTGCTGCGGAGCTGGTCGATCCAGTGCCGCGTGTAGCTGCTCACGACGTTCCCGCCACCGGCGAAGCCGGGCGGTGAGACCACTCCGTACACCTCGGTGGAGGGAGCGGCGGGCAGGCTGCCGTACTCCTGCAACAGCGGCCACGCCGCCTTGTCCGCGGCGAGGTCGAGCAGCACGGTGGTCAGCCCCGGAGGCCGGCCGCCCAGCTCCGCGCCCAGCCACTCCCAGGGCAGCGCCGTGTAGCGGACCGAGGCGGCCGTCGTCCCCGCGAGGGCGAGGTGGAGCCGGCGGCTTCGGCGGTCGACCGTGAGCCGGCCGGACAGATAGACCAGCAACGGGCCCGGCGTGGCGGCGGCCGTACGCAGCCTCGTCAGCGCCGTGTTCGGGTCCCGGACCCCGTCCAGATACGTCGTGTCGCTGGGGATCGCGCTGTTCAGGAGGGCGGAGACCGGCACCACCCCGAGCGCGGCCAGGTTCGCACTGGGCGCAACCTGAACGGTGCGGCGTCGCAAGGCGACGTCCCCCGCGACGAGAAGTACATGCCCCCGCTGCTGCGTCGGCCCGATGATGTGCATGGACAGACCGTACTCACATCCTCCGGTTCCCGAAGCCGCACCCCGTGCCGTCGCCCGTGTTCACAGCCGGACGACGCCCTCCACGAACCGCTCGACGCCGCATTCGGCCGCCGTCAGGAAGAGACCGGACTCGATCAGGACCGGCGCGCGTTCGCCCGTGACGGTCCGCGGCGCCGCCGGGCGCGATGAAGCGGATCGGCACCGTCGGGACCCCGTGGGCCGCGAGCTCCGCGAGGTACGTCTCGTCAGTGTTCCGGCGCACCACCTCGGCGGGGCTGAGCGACGAGGTCACCGCGCCGACGCGGTCGGCCACACGCCGGGAATTCCGGCAGCCGGTCCGTGTACTCCCGGGCGGACCGGATCACCACGGCCTCCTGAGCGGCCCAGCCGAATCGGGCGTCGTCCCGGCCGCCCGCCGCCGCGTCGATCCCCCTCGCGGCCCGCGCCGCCCACCCGGCGGAACCCCGCCCGGTGATCCTGCGGGCCGGTGCACCGTTCCGGTGCCATGCTGGGGGAGGAAACATGGAGGCAGCCATGGGGTTGTACGCCGACCAGGTCCTGCCGCGGATCCTCGATGTCGTCTGCGGGCTCAAGACGGCGCGACCGCTGAGGCGCCGGGTGTGTCTGGGCCTGACGGGTGAGGTCGTGGAGATCGGCTTCGGTTCGGGCCACAACGTCCCCTTCTACCCGCAGGCCGTGACCGGCGTGGCCGCGGTCGAGCCGTCCGATGCCGGGTGGAAGCTCGCCGCCCGCCGCGTCGAGGCTGCGCGCGCGCCGGTGCGGCGGGCCGGACTGGACGGCCAGTCATTGCCCTTCGAGGACGACACCTTCGACACCGCCCTGTCCACCTGGACGCTGTGCACCATCCCCGATGCCGACGCGGCCCTGCGTGAGCTGCGGCGCGTCCTCAAGCCCGGCGGGACCCTGCACTTCCTCGAACACGGGCTCGCCCCGGCGGAGGACGAGAACGTACGCCGCTGGCAGCGACGGATCGAACCGGTGCACAAGCACGTGTTCGGCGGATGTCACCTCACCCGCCCGGTCGTCGCCATGCTGACCGGCGCGGGATTCCGGATCGAGGAACTCGACGTCTTCTACGAGGAAGGTGCTCCCCGGGTGATGGCCGCGGACTCCCTGGGCGTCGCCCTGTCTCCGTAGGCCTCCGCAGGTCTCCCCCGGCCCCTCGTCTTCCCGAACCGCTGCCGGGCTCAGCGGACCCAGTCGCCGGTCTGGGTCTGGACGGCCGAGCCGTCCAGGTCGGTGAGCTTGGCGGCGACGAACTCGCGGGCCCAGTCGGAGGTCTGCACCCTGAAGGCGGGCTTCTCGGCGGTCAGCGATTCGACGATCGGGGCGGCCGCCTCGGCGGAGGTCTGGGCCTGAGTGAAGGTCTTCATCGTGCGGTCGATGTACGCCTGGAGGGCCGGGGCGTACGGGCCGGCAGCGGCGAGCATCGCCGGTACGTCCACGCCCACGCTGGCGACGAACTCGCTTGCCACCGCGCCCGGTTCGATCACGGTGACGTCGACGCCGACGGTCGCGGCGACCGGGGCGAGCGACTCCATGAAGCCCTCGACCGCGAACTTGGCCGCACAGTAGGCCTCGTTGAACGGCTGGCCGATCACACCGCCGACGCTGGTGACGGTGATCACGCGGCCCTTCGACGCGCGCAGGTGCGGCAGGGCGGCCCGGGTGACCTCCACGACGCCGAAGAAGTTCACCTCCATGGTCGCGCGGACGTCGTCGAGCGTGCCCTGCTCGATCGTGCCGACCCGGCCCGCTCCCGCGTTGTTGACCACCGCGTCGAGACGGCCGTACTCGGCGAGCACCTCTTCCAGGCAGTCGGTGACGGAGCCGGCGTCGACCACGTCCAGACGCTTGACCGCGACACGGTCGGCGACGCCCGCCTCGGCGGCGGCGCGGCGGAGCGGGTCCGCCTTTCCGGTGTCGCGCATGGTCGCGATGACCTGCCAGCCGGCCTGCGCGGCCGCCACCGCGGCGGCGAGGCCGATCCCGGAGGAGGTGCCGGTGATCAGGACGGTCTTGGGGTGCGTGCTCATGAGGGTCTCCAGGCAACAGGCAGGATTTATGTGCGTGCACACACACTATAGAGATATGTGCGCGCACACGCAAACGGGTACCCTTCCCCCCATGGCCCGTTCCGACCTCACCATGGGTGACCTCACCTCCCGCGATCATGCCTTCTACGGTCTGATCTGGGCGGGCACCACGCTCTCCGCCCGCATCGACCAGGCCCTGTCCCGGGCCCACGGCCTGCCGCTGTCCTGGTTCGAGGTGATGCTCTGGCTGAACGGGCAGAGCGAGCCGGTCGCCGCCTCCGATCTGGGGGCCAAGACCCTGCTCAGCCGAAGCCAGGTCTCGCGCGTGGTCGACCAGCTCCAGGCCCGTGGCCTGGTGGAGCGGCTCCCCTCCCCCACCGACGCCCGTTCCGTGTGCGTCGCGCTCACCGCCGACGGCCGCGAGGCCTTCGCCCGGGCCGACGCCACCCGGCGCGAGGCCCTGCGGGAGGTCTTCGACGACCGGCTGGACGACGGGGACATCCAGGCGCTGGAAACCGTATGGGCCAAGCTCAAGGGCCGTGCGCATCCGTCCGCGTGAAAGAACCGCTGGCCCCACCCGTCTCACCCGTCCCACCCGTCAGGGGTTCGTGGCCGACGGCCCGGGAGAAGGCCCGGTGGCCCACGGGTCCGGGCGGGCGTACAGCGTCACCGAAACGCGGAACTCCCGTCCGGCGGCCAGGACCTGCCCGCGCGGTTCGCCGGCGGCCTCCCACGACGGCCCCCGCTCCGCCACCTCGCCCGCGCCCGCGGTGGACGGCCGTGCCACGAGGGCACAGGCTGGAGTCCGACTGCGTCAGGAGGACACCCCATGCCCGACGAGGAACCCCGTACCGAGCTGGACGAGCGCTACAGCGACGAGCGGGCGACGGCCGTGCCGTGGTCGCAGGCCGTCACCCGGCTGGCCGAGGCGGAGCTGTACTGGCTGACGACCGTACGTCCGGACGCGCGGCCGCACGTCACCCCGCTGATCGGCGTCTGGTCGGACGGCGCGCTGCACTTCTGCACGGGCCCGGAGGAACGCAAGGCCAAGAACCTCCGGGGCAACGCGCACGTCGTCCTCACCACCGGGTGCAACGCCCTCCACGAGGGCTTCGACCTGGTCGTCGAAGGCGAGGCGGCCCGCGTGACGGACCCCGGCCGGCTGCGCGAGCTCGCCGCGGCCTGGGAAGCGAAGTACGGCCCCGAATGGCATTTCAACGTGGGCGACGGCGTGTTCGTCGTCCCCGGAGCGGGCGAGGCCCTGGTCTTCTCGGTTCCCCCGCGCACGGCTTTCGGCTTCGGCAAGAGCGGCTACAGCCAGACGCGCTGGCTCTTCTCCTGACCTGACCTTCCGGCTGGCCGGGAGCGGGCCCGGAAATGGCGTTGTTCCGGCCCCGTGACACGCATTACGATCACTCGCGTGACTGCCGGGTCGGCCATGGGCCATACACGAGTGGGACTCCCGGCCTCCGCGTGAGCGCGAGGCGGGCACGAGGCCCGCCACTTCTCCGCGTCTTTGCTTCCAGCGCCCCGCGCGGCGCTCCGTTCCAGCGGATCCCGAAGACCCGGAGAAACATCACCGATGTCGCACGACCAGCAGTACTCGCACGCATGCGAGCCCGAGACGGTGACCGCCGTCCAGCTGAACCACATCGCCGTCTACGCCAACGACCGGCACCTGTCGGCCGAGTTCCTCGCCGCGGTCCTGGGGCTGGAGGTCGGCCGCCCGTTCGGGCCGTTCCTCCCCGTGGACCTCGGCAACGGCGTGACGATCGACTACTACGAGAAGCGTGACGAGCCGATCCAGTCGCAGCATTACGCGTTCCTGGTGCCCGACGTACAGTTCGACACCGTGATCGCCCGGCTGGAGGCCGTCGGCGTCACCTACTACGCCGATCCGAGCCACACCGAACCCGGACGGATCAACCACCTGTTCGGCGGTCGCGGTGCGTACTTCGACGACCCGGACGGCCACAACATGGAGATCATGACGCGGCCGTACGTGCGGCCGTAGCGCGCGAGGACGGTGGCACGTGGCCCCCCGGCAGCCCGGCGGCTTCCGGGGGCCCGCTCACTCCCCGTGATCGCACGGCGATGCGGTCTCGGCGCGCGGCCCGCATGATGAAGCTGCGGGTCGGCCTGCCGAAGGGAGCGAAATGCACGCGGAGAGGTACCAGCTGGTGATCCCCGATGGCGTCGCGGACGGCCAGGACGTGGTGGTGGTGACCCGTACGGACCGCAGCGGCCCCGGCGGGCATCCGGTCTACTCCGACGAGACCGGCATCGTCCAGGCGGAGATCAGCGACCAGGGCGAAGTCCGGATGCTCCCGTCGAGCAGCCAGCAGGTACCCGCCCAAGGGGTCCAGGCCCGCCCGCTGCCGGACTGACGGAGCAGGGCGTTCCCGGCCCCGGCGCCGGCCTCCTCGCGGGGTCGGCCCGTGAGGACGCCGCAGAGCGCGGCTACCGGGACTCTGTCCTCATCGGACGGCGGTGTGCCCGGACCGGCTTGCCGGGTCGGTGAAGGTCACGGTGGTCACGGTGGTCACGGACGGGCCGGGGAGTCACGGTGGAGACCCCGCCCCCGGGCTGGTCGAACCCGAGCCGCCCGCGGTCCGCGGCCGGTCGAAGTCGTCGGTGGCCGTCACGGCGAACGTCCGGATCCCGGCGCCGAGTTCCCCCGTCCGGCCCATCCGGGCGCTGCTGCGGCCCGTGGCCGACACGGCGTCCCGTACCGCCGCCGCGCGGACGGCGCACGGAGACGGCTGCGGCCGGTTCCCGGACGCGGCCGTGCTGTCCGGGCATCCAGCGGCTCACAGGAGCCCGGGCGCGGTGTGCCGAGAACGACGGGTGGCGAGAACGATGGGGCGACGCACGTCTTCCCCGGAGGGGTGGCCGTGCATTCCACCGATCGGGGCTGGGGGCGCCCGCTCCTCATCCGTCCGGCCACGGCTCGGGGCTGCCGCCGGCTCCCTGTACGCTCGGTGGATGGCGAAGTACTTCGACGTGCACCCCGAAAATCCCCAGCCGCGCACCATCGGCAATGTCGCGGACAGCATCCGCTCGGGCGCGCTCGTCGCCTACCCCACGGACTCGTGCTTCGCACTGGGCTGCCAGGTGGGCAACCGCGACGGCATGGCCCGGATCCGGTCGATCCGCAATCTCGACGACCGGCACCACTTCACCCTCGTGTGCCAGAACTTCGCGCAGCTGGGCCAGTTCGTGTACCTCGACAACGACGTGTTCCGCGCGATCAAGGCGGCGACGCCCGGCCCGTACACCTTCATCCTCCGCGCGACGGGCGAGGTACCGCGCCAGCTGCTCCACCCGAAGAAGAAGACGGTCGGAGTCCGGATTCCCGACCACGTCGTCACTCAGGCGCTGCTGGCCGAACTCGGTGAACCCCTGCTCTCCAGCACCCTGCTGCTGCCCGACGAGGACGAGCCCATGACGCAGGGCTGGGAGATCAAGGAGCGGTTGGAGCACCTGGTGGACGCCGTGCTCGACTCGGGTGACTGCGGGACCAGGCCCACCACCGTCATCGACTATTCCAGCGGCGAGGCCGAGATCGTGCGTCCCGGGGCGGGCGACACCTCGCGCTTCGAGTAGGCGGCCTCGACGTCCCGGCCGGACGGCCACCCGGTCGGTCGGGTCCGGGGCCGCGGCCATGGCAGAGTGGGCCGGATGACCACGAAGCGCGCTCCGGCCCCCGGCGATTTCCTTGCGGCGAAGGATCTCGTCTACGACCCCTGCGGGTTCAGCTGCTCGCCGCCGGTCCCCGAACCCGAGAGCGCCGCGTACGCCGCCTGCGAGTTCACCCTCGACGGCCGCTCCGTCCGGTTCCGCGCGGCCAGGACCACACCGACCAAGGTCGGCCAGTTCGTCACCGTGTGGAAGAGGTCCCCGGGCGGCCCGATCCAGCCCTTCGACGCGGCGGATCCCATCGACCTGTTCGTCATCGCCACCCGCGACCAGGATCATGCCGGCCAGTTCGTCTTCCCGCCGGAGGCGCTCCGCCGTAGGGGCGTCCTCTCCACGGACGGTTCCGGCGGGAAGCGGGCCTTCCGCGTCTACCCGCCCTGGGTGACCACGACCAACCGTCAGGCCGGCGCCGCGCAGGCGTGGCAGCTGGAGTACTTCCTGAGTCTCGACGGGCCCGTGGACACGGCCCGCGCCCGGGAGCTCTACCGGGCGCGTCCCTGACCGCCGGGCGGACGGCCGCTACGCGGCCATCGCGAGTTCGCGCACCGTCGCCATGTCGCTGAAGGGAATCAGTTCCTCGCCGACGATCTGGTGCGGTTCGCTCCCCTTGCCGGCGATCAGCACCGTGTCCTCGGGACCGGCGACGGACAGCGCGAAGGCGATGGCCTGCCGACGGTCGGGGAAGCGTTCGAAGGGTGTACCGGTCTCCACGAGGCCGGGGGTGATCTGGTCGAGGATCGCCCCGGGGTCCTCGTTGCGGGGATTGTCCGAGGTGAGGACGCACAGGTCCGACCCGGTCCCGGCGATGCTCCCCATCTCGGCGCGCTTGGTGGTGTCCCGGTCCCCGCCACAGCCGAAGACGGTGATGATCCGGCCGCGGGCGAAGCCCCGGATCGTGGTCAGGACCTTGTTCAGGGAGTCCGGCGAGTGCGCGTAGTCGACGATCACCGATGTTCCGAGCGGGGTCTGGAAGCGCTCGAACCGGCCGGGGACGGGCGGCATCCGGTCCAGGGCGGCGACCAGGGGGCCGAGATCGTGGCCCAGCAGGTGGCAGGCCGCCAGGGTGCCCAGTGCGTTGGCCACCGAGAACCGGCCGGGGACGGGGATCGAGGCCGGATAGGCGCGCCCGCCGTGGTGAAGCGTGAAGCGAGTGCCGGACGCGCTCACGACGAGGTCCGTGGCCCGGTAGTCCGCCGGTGCGTCCAGGGCGTACGTGGTCACCGCCTCCGGCATCATCGCCGGGATCCGGGCGCCCACCGGGTCGTCCACGTTGACCACCGCGTGCCGGCACAGCCCCTGGAACAGGCGCAGCTTGGCATCCCGGTAGTTCGCCATCGTGCCGTGATCGTCCAGATGGTCCTGCGTCAGGTTGGTGAAGACTCCGACGTCGATGAACGTCCGGTCCACGCGGTGGTTCAGCAGGGCCATGGACGTGGCTTCGAGCACCGCGCTGCCGGTCCCGCGGTCACGCATGTATCCCAAGAGGTACTGGAGGTCCGGCGATTCCGGCGTGGTCAGCACCGATCGCGGCATCGGGATGGGCTCGTCGCCGATCCGGCTGCCCGCCGTCCCGATCACCCCCACTTTCGCGCCCTCCGCGATCCGCAGGACGGACTCGACCATGTACGACACCGATGTCTTGCCGTTGGTACCGGTGATCGCCACCATGTCCATCTGGCGACCCGGTTCGCCGAAGTAGCGGGAGGCCACGACCCCGGCGGCCGTCCGGGTGCTCGGCACACGCACGGCGCACGCGTCGGACGGCCACATCGGTACGGGGAGATCCGGTCCGTCGCCGTCGACGATCACCGCCGCTGCGCCACGTGCGAGCGCGGCGGGGACCGAGTCGGGACCACCCTCCTCGTGGCCCGGCACGGCGATGAACACCGAACCCGGCATGACCCGTTCCACGTCGAAGGTGATTCCCGCGGTGATCGGGGTCTTCGCCGGGTCACCCCGCAGAACGTGGTGCTCCTGCCCGGCCAGCAACTCGCTCAGCTTCACAATGATCCCTTCGAAGCGGCTCGGCCCCGATCGTGCGGGCCTCGGCCGGGCGGCGGTCTCCGACGGCACGCCGGGGACCGCGGTGGTGACGTCGTCCGTCCGAAGCCGGACGCGGCGGCTCGTCGCGGCGGGAAAAGAGCCCTGCCGGACGTACGGGATACGAGAGGAGCTGCGAACCGGCAGCGAGGACCGGCACGAACCTGCGGGAAATCGCTAGCCGTGGCCGTGCAGGGCGATGCGGCGCGTCTCGGGCGCCTCCGGGCACAGCGCGGAGGCGGCCCGCGGCGGGCACTGCCTCGTCTTACGTGTGCGACCCATGGGCCGAGTGTACGGCCGGCGGGGCGGTCCGGAATCCACACGGCGGCCGCGGGCCCCCGTGGGGGTTCGCGACCGCCGAGGAGCGGTACCGGCCCGTCCCGTGATCAGCGCTCGTAGTTCGTGAGGACGCAGCCCTCGACCTGGGACTTCTCCAGTCGGTAGCCCGCCGGGGCACTGAAGCCCGGCTCACAGTTCAAGGCGAGGAACTGCAGCTGGTAGAGGCCGTTGCGGGTGTCCCGGCTGTTGGTCTCCACGGCGATGTTCTCGCCGACCAGGAGCCTGCTGGCGGTCGCCTTGACGCGGCCGTCGTCCTTCAGGTCCGCCTGCTGGGCGGCCTTCGCCTTGCTCTGCAGGGTCTTCATGTCACGGACGACGTCCAGCCAGTTCAGGTTGTGGGCACGCCGCTCTCCCGCCGCCTCACCGCACACGGCCCGGTCCTTGACGCCCCATCCGAGCGGGTCCCCGACCACGACCGGCAGGTAGTCGATCGACTCGACGGCGACGGCGTCGGGAGCGGTGGACATGTTCGTGCAGTCGACGGTGTGCGGGTGGACCAGCTTCTTCAGCTCGTCGAGGCTGCCGGCCCGGGGCAGGCCGAGGCTGCCCTTCGCCGGCTGGCCCGGCTTCCCGGGCTCCCCGCCCGCGGCGGCCGGGTCGTCCTGCGGGGTCTCGAAGTTCGGGCTGCCGCTGCCGTCCGAACTCCCGACGAAGTCGCTGAGCACGCAGCCCTCCACCAGCGCCTGCTCCTTCTTGTACCCCTTGGGCACGCCGAAGGTCGGGTTGCAGGTGAGGATGCGCAGGTCCGACCGGGCGAGGGCGAGGGCCGTCTTGGTCTCGGTCGGGGTGACGGCGTAGTTCTTGCCGACGAACACCCGGCTGTTCAGCCCGTACGTCGCCTTGCCGGCCGCGATCTGGTCCATGACGCGCTGCTTGTAGCCCGCCTGGAACTCCTTCATGTCCGAGGCCATGTAGAAGATCATCTCGCCGTGCTCGACGCGGTCGCTGCACACGCCCCGCTCGGTCACCGACCATTTCCCGACCGTGGTGAGGTCGGTCAGAGGCAGTCGGCTGTCGTCGGCCTGTGTACCCATGTTCTCGCACGACGCGTACCGCTGGACGTACTTCTGCGCTTCGGCCAGGGACGCCGGTGCCGCTTCCGGGGCGCCGGCGATGGCCGTCGGCACCGTGCCCGCCGCCACGGGCTTGGCGTCCTCGCACGCGGCGAGTGCGGGGAGCGAAGCGAGGAGGGCGGTCACGGCGAGTATCCGCTGGATGCGCATGTGCTGCTTTCGTCGACGGTGGGCACCAGAAGGACTCTGGCGTGCACATGCTAGGTCGCAGCACTGAAGTCGATCAAAGCCGGCTGACGGGACGACGGTCTCATGTCCTGTGGAGATGACCGGAGTTCACCGCTCAGCGGCGGAGCGCCGCCTCCGCTCCCGCGATGACCGTGCCCATCGAGCAGGTGAGCATGACGGCTCGCACCCGGCCGGCGCAGGTGAGGGCGGACTGGAGCCGTTCCAGCAGTCCCTCCTGCCCGGGATCCGGCACGGTGTCCGGGGCGCCGGAGCCGCGTGGGACCGCGCAGCGGGCGCAGTGGGCACGGTCACTGTCGGTGCCGGTGCCGGTGTTGGTGCCGGTGTCGTCGAGCCAGTAGGCGCCGTCGAGCACCGCGTACGTCTGGTGGATGGCTTCCATGCCCCTGCAACGGCCGCGGGAACGTCTCGGGCACGAGCCGACGGCCGGTCGCAACCTAATCGGTATCAGCCACGCCCCCGCACACGGCGGTTCGGCCAGGACCCCAGCCGGCTCCTCGCCGGATGGCTAGCCGGTGCGGGCCGCCGACACCTGGTCTATGCGCAGGGCCAGCTGGAGTTCCAGTGCCCGCTCCGGGCGTTGCCAGTCCCGTCCGAGCAGGCGGCCGATGCGGTCCAGGCGCTGGACCACCGTGTTGATGTGGACGTGCAGTTCCACGCTGGTCTTGGCCTGGCTCATGCCCAGCGCGAAATAGGTGCGCAGGGTGCGGGTGAGGTCGGTGCCGCGCTTGGCGTCGTAGTCGAGCAGCGGGCCCACGGTCTGGCGTACGTATCCGCCCAGGTCCGTCCGTTCGCCGAGCAGCAGGCCGACGAAGCCCAGGTCGGCCAGGGCGGCCCCGGTCCCCCGGTTGCCGAGGGCGTGCAGGGCGGCCAGGCAGCGGCGCGCTTCCGCGTGCGCGTCGGCGAAGTCGGGCGTGCCGGTCACCGGGCGGCCCGCCGCCCCGACGGTGACCGGCACGGCCACGGCCTGGCCCAGCTCCGCGGCGAGCGCGGCGGCGCTCGTACTGGGGTCCTCCGAGGGACAGATGAGGACCACGTCGTCGTGGTGCTGCCCGGCCAGCCCCTTGCGCGCCTGGGCGGTACGGGCGGCCGCGGCCAGCAGCCGCGGGCGGGGGACGGCGTCCGCGTGGAGGACGAACACCGCGTGCGGCCGGCCGAGGTCCACGCCGAGCCGGCGGGCGCGGGCCGACAGGCCCACGGGGTCGGCGACGCGGCCCAGGAGGTCGCCCAGCAGTTCGCCGCGTACGCGGTCTTCGGTCTCGGCGACCGAACGGCGCAGGAGCAGGAGCAGGGCGGTGACGACGCTGGCCCGTTCGAAGAGCCGGCGGTCCGCGTCGGTGAGGTCGGGGCGGCCGGTGAGGGCGATGCTGCCGAGGAGTTCGTGTCCGGCGAGCACCGCGCACACCCAGGTGCCCTGGACGGGAACCGCGCGGCCACCCGCCCGGGACGTTGCCACGGCCTGGGGCGACGGGGGCTGCGGGTCCGCACCCGCCCGGGCGAGTTCGGTTCCGTCCGCGTCGTGGATGAGCATGCCGCCCTGCAGGACGGTGCCGATGGCGGTGGCCACTTCGGTGATCCCCGCACCGCGCAGTACCAGGTCGGTCAGCCGGTCGTGGGCGTCCTCGGCCCGCCTCATGGCCTGGTTGTGGGCCTCGATCGTCTGGGAGGCCGCGTTGAGGTCGACCAGCGCGGTGCGCGTCTCCTCCAGGAGCCGGGCGCCGTCGATGGCGATGGCGGCGTGGTCGGCGAGGGAGGCCAGCAGGGCGACCTCGTCCGGGGTGAAGGTACGGGCTGTGCGGTCGGCGGCGTAGAGGACGCCGATCACCCGGGTGCCCAGGCGCAGCGGAACGCCGAGTATGGCCCGGAGGCCCTCTTCGGCGACGGCACCGTCGATGGTGGCGGTGTGCTTGAAGCGCGGGTCGTCGCGGTAGTCGCCGGTGGTGTACGGGCGGGCCGTCTCGGCGACGAGTCCGCCCAGGCCCTCCCCCATGCCCAGTCGTACCTGCTGGAACGCGGCGGAGACGGAGCCGTCGGTCACCCGCATGTAGGTGTCGCCGGCCTCGTCGTCGTTGAGGGAGAGGTAGGTGACGTCCGTACCGAGGAGGAGTTTGGCCCGGTGGACGATGGCCCGCAGGACGGCGTCCGGGTCGCGCAGTGCCGCAAGGTCTCCGGCGGTGTCGAAGAGGGCCGCCAGTTCGGCTTCGCGCCGGCGGTGCTGGCTGAGGGTGCGGCGGATGGCGAGCGCCACCTGGGTGGCCTCGGTGATCGCCCTCGTCCGCGACGCGGAGAGGTTCGCCTGCCGGGCCGCTTCGGCCGGCAGCGCGAAGTCCTCGGCCGGTGCGCCCTGCGCCAGCAGGTCCAGCAGCTGGCGCAGGGCGCTCCACGCCTCGCCGTCGCCGGGGCTCTTCACGGTGGTCGGCATGTCGGGTTCTCCGTGTTGCTTGACGCGGGGCGTGGGGGGGGGGGGGGCCCCCCGGGGGGCCCCCCCCCCGCCGGGGGGTATTCCGCGCGGCGGCCCCCCCAACCGCGCCCGCCGGGCGGCGGCCGGGGACCCGC